>JAITMO010000095.1 GCA_031277345.1 Candidatus Bathycorpusculum soli | reverse complement strand
TAAAATAGCGTGTTTGGTTGGTTGAAGTGTCAATAGGTGCTCTTAAGGATATTCAAGTTACTCCCTTAGCTGCTGAGAGTTTGGGGGTTAGGTCAATGTGTACTTTTGTTCAGACAGATGATGTTGCGATTCTTTTAGATGCCGGTATATCTCTTTGTCCTTGGCGGTTTAGTCTACCGCCACATCCTCTTGAATTTCAAACCATACATGTTCTTCGAGAAAAAATTGCCAAAATGGCTGATAAAGCCCAAATTGTAACTTTGAGTCATTATCATTATGATCATCATACGCCATTTTTTGAAGATTGGATGGTAAATTGGACAACTCAAACACAAACAGCCCGTCAAATTTACCAAGATAAAATCTTACTTGTTAAGCATCCAAAAGAAAGTATTAATAAGAGTCAACAAGAAAGAGCCTTAGCTTTTCTAAAAACATGTGGTGACTATGCAAAAACGCTGCAAGAAGCAGACAATAAAACATTTACCTATGGCAATACAAACATATGCTTCTCAAAAGCTGTTGCCCATGGTGAGGACAACGCAAGTCTTGGTTATGTCATAATGACCACAATAGAATATAAAAATCAAGAAAAATTCATGTTCGCTCCTGATATACAAGGACCCATGTCAAACCATACGCTACAGCTTATCTTGGAGACTCAACCAAATATGCTTATGCTTGGAGGCCCACCATTTTACCTTGCAGATACACGAATAAAAAAGACCTCCATCCAAAACGCCATAACTAACCTAAAAGCCATTACAAAAACTATACCTATAACAATTATAGAACATCATACCCTACGAGATGAATTGTTCAAACAAAAACTCTGCTCTCTTAAAACATATGCAGATCAAGCAGGCCACAATATTTTAACTGCAGCAGAATACATCGGTCAAGAAAACAACCTCTTAGAAGCACAGCGAAAAAGTCTATACCAAACAAGTCCTCCAACAGAAAAATTTCAAACATGGCAAAACAACCTAAACCTTTTTAACAAAAACCAAATTATACCTAAACCGCCCATATTTTAAGTCAATATGAACAAACAAATTAAACATGTTTAACAACAAATTTAAGACGTTCGATGCTATACTGTTTTTTGAGAATTATGTTAGATATCTCCTCTTCAGCGGTTATACTTGCAGGTGGAAACTCAAAAGGTTTTTCCGATGATAAGGGCGCTTTACTTTTAGGTAATAAGGCGTTAATTAGATACGTTTTTGATGTTGTAGACGCTATAGTTGATGAAGTAATCATTGCAACAGATACGCAAGAACGTGCAGATAGATATGCAAAGCTTTTACCTAAAACCGTTAAATTTGTAATTAACAGCCATGTCGATCAAGATACGCTTCAAGGTTCCTTAAAAGAGGCGATAGCTGGTTTTAAGGCTGCTAAAAACAAGTATACTTTATTGGTATCTTATGATGCTCCCTTTATTAATGAAAAGCTGGTCCAGTTTTTGTTAGATTTAGCTATAGGAAAAACAGCCGCGGTTGTACGAACGCCAGATAATAATACCGAGTGCTTGTGTGCAGTGTACCAAACAAAAGTGGTCTTAGAAACAGTTAATCAGGCTATAATGGATAACAATGAAGTAGCGGACTTGCAGGGTTTAGTTGAAAAACTTCGAGGGGTGCGATATATTTCAATGTCTGTTATTGAACAAATAGACCCCATGTTGCAATCATTCTTTACCATAAACACGCCAGTAGATCTTAAACAAGCAAAAAGCATGTTAGAAAGAAAACAGCATCATTAGACTTCTTGCATAACTTTTGTTTTCTGTTCATAGTTGCATATTCCTGCAACAAGATTAAACCGTAGACCAAAGCGTTTACGTCTACTAGATAACAATCTGACACAATCTTAAACCGCTTAATCAAACCAAACACACGCTCACTTAAAACACACACTCTCGAAGCAGATCGGTTAAACACTTTAACCTCCCTATTTAACGACCTTTTCTTACTACACTTTATCGAAATTAACAATTTTGCCTTTGTGTTTTCAATTGGGTCTTGTTGATTATGGTCAGTTAATTAAGATTAAGAAGAATGGTCGGGTGGTTGGTAAGAAGAAGATAGTTGTTTATGGTGAACCCTCTTTGGGGGATATTGAGGCTACGGTGGTTGAGAGTTTTAATGGTATTTTGTGTGAGCGTGTTGGGTGTTTGGTTAGGGAGGGGTGAGTGTTTTTCTAAGGTGATGCGTTGTCTTATTTGCAGCGTTGAATTGTTTAGGTTCTATTGAGATTTTGTTAATGAGTTTAGGCGTGGTTTTTCTTCTACTAAACTTGAGGGTTTAACGTATCGTTTGTGGTCTTGGCACGAGTTCTATTACAGCAAACTACAATCAAATCTTAATTAGGACACTGCCGATAACTCTTTATCTCATCGATGTTATTTCCTTCGGCACATATTCTACAAATATAAATCTTGTCAATAATGCCATGTAAAATCAAGGAACAATCCATCACACTTTTCACTTCTTTGGCATGTTTATCCACAACTTTTATTTCTCCACCGCTATCATCCTCTGACGAGTAAGCAGTCGGCAATAATTTATGCGCCCTTTTATCAACCTCATCAAAATAAAAATGTGTCTTTGGAAACTGTGTGCGAACATTATCCAATAAACTCTTCGCAAACATTTTATCATTTTGTTTTGTGTGTGCGGTAGTTTCATAAATAC
>JAITMO010000083.1 GCA_031277345.1 Candidatus Bathycorpusculum soli | reverse complement strand
CACAAAAGGGACAGGTTACTTTTACAATCTTGGATACCATATAAATGCTGACCTGATCCATAACAATTAGACATTCACTCATTAAAATACTTTATGACATGACCGAAAAAACAAATGGTTTCTCGTCTGTTCGGTTTATTTTTACTGCGTTACCAAAGGATGTCGAATATGCTGTAGACTTATCAGTGCCGTGCCTTATGCCAACACCCATGTATTTTCCGAAATCTGCTTTAACTTGTTCGCATGACTCGATTTCATGTAAAGTGAAATATTTGCGATTTAAAAGACCATAAGTTACAATAAGCTCTTTTGAAGTGATTGATATTTTAATACAACGAAAATTAATGTATAGCAGAGAAACAAACACTAACGGAAGCGCCATAACAACTGCAAATAAAGGCGATCCTATGGAAAAACTGAATCGAATGGCTAATATGAGTGCTCCAGTTGCAAGTATTAAAATAACGCTTACAAAGGTTTTCACGAAATTGCCAGCCATTACTTTTTCGCTATATTCAATTTCATCCATTTTTGTAAACACTCTTTTAATTAAACAGTGATACTGCATAAATTAATTTTTGGTTGTTTTTTGTTTGTGTCTTTTACCAAAATAATTTCACCCCTCTAAAACATATATTACGATACACTATTATACGCTATTCTCACCATCCAAACTGTTTAGCAGCTATGCCCAACCATACCTCTGGCCATAAACGTCTGACAAAAGCCATATCAGGAGTCTCCACTTCCCACAAATCCAAAGCCCCATAAGACCTACCATTATACCAAACAACAAAATCATCCAAACACCCAAACCTAAAACGGTGAATATTGTAAAGATCATGAAACTTTTCCAACTTACCATTAGTCTGAGGATACTTCACCCCCACAAAAAATAGACTTAATACGATGCCTCTTAAGGTACAACTCAAACCCATATTCAACACACCCTTTTTATCTCGCTTATTAACACAAAACTGTGTTCCATGATCCGTTAAAACCGCCAAAATAGAGTACCATTGACTGCTGCATTCTCGACGAGCTTATCTAAAACTATAATTGCATTCTTGGTTATTTCAGCATCAAATTCTCCAGCAGCAATAACTCGTCTTGAAGAATCATCCAGTATTGTGCAAAGATACTTACCATTTGTACAATGATGCCAATCAGTATGCACTAAAGATAAAGAATAGACTTGTTCGGGAATTAAATATTTTTAAATTGTTCTGATGTGTGATAAGAGTGTATGGTATAAAGTATTGTGGGGAAATATGAAAAAGCAGTAGTGTTAAAAGATTCTGAGTTCAAATTATTGATGGGGATCACTAAAGTAACGGCAAAAGAAATGATTGTCCTGCTCAAAGAAGCATATTTAGCTAACATCGCCAAAGAGGGCGGCATTCCAAACTAACAGTTGAAGACATGTTAACTATGGCTCTTGAGTATTGGCGTTAGTATCCTACGTTTTTTGAACTGGGCTTTGAATACGGTGTTACAAAAAGTACTGCCCATGACATTGTGGTTTGGGTGGAAGATGTTTTGATAAAAAGTGGGAAATTTTCTTTACCGGGTAAAAAAGAGCTACTTTCAAATGATACGCTTGAAGTTGTGTTGGTAGATGTTACAGAAAGTCCAGTGGAACGTCCCAAAAAAAGCAGCAAGAATATTATAGTGGGAAAAAGAAAAGACACACCATTAAAACGTTGATTTTTGTTAATCGTGAAACGCGCGCTATTATTGCAATAGCACACGATAAGGGTATGATTCATGATTTTGAAATGTATAAAGATTCTGTTGTGGTGGCTGTTTTGGAGTCGATTAGGTTTTTGGCTGATAGTGGTTTTCAAGGAATTGAGAGGTATCATAGTAATAGTGTAATTCCTAAAAAGAAGTCAGAGTATCATCCGCTTAGTGTGGCTGAAAAAGCTGAAAATAGGCGTATTTCTCGTGAAAGAATGTTGATTGAAAATATTATTGCAAAGTTTAAGGTGTTTAAAATTTTCTCAAATAAATATCGCAACAGAAGAAAAAGATATGGCCTAAGAATGACACTCCTCTGCAGCATCTACAACCACGAACTACACAAATAATTTCCGAACAGGCCTAATGTTTACGTTCACACCTTATCCAAGGTGCTCGACGCTTCTGTTTACTGGGCTGATGGTGTGCATATCCCAATTTAAGCAAGACCCCATGGATCGTTCTGTATGATATAGATGTTTTTTGGCGTGCATATATGATTTTTTTTGAGGTACACTGCGTTTAGTTTATCTCTTTCGTATGCTTGTTTTATGAGGTCTATTGTTTCTTGGGTTACTTGCTTTTTTGGTCTGCCAAGGGTTTGTCCTATTGTCAGGGTGGTGTTATTGTTGTTGGTTTTGTATTTGGCGTAGAGTTGTTTGAATCTTCTAGGGTTATTTTGAGGTGATTAACTGCCCATTTCACCGTTATTTTACCGGCTGCATATTTTTCTAGACACCACTCAAGTTTTCCATTGTTTTTGACTTTAACCATACATATTGATGGGGATGAAATTATTTTGGTAAAAGACAAGCGAACTACTACCAACTATCCGCCACAACCATCTCCGACTCAAAACCACGACTTTTCACCGAGGACAACATTTCCATAAAATGATCATTTTTGGCTTTGCCGTCATCAGGCGGATTCCAAATGCGGTAATCGATAAGCGTGTAATCTTCTTTGAATGTTTGCCAAAGAACGTTCACAACACCAACACCCTTCACAACACCTTTATCCAAGCCGGAATACTACCAGTTTACCAACTCCATTTTGTCGCTACGACTTTTATTGATAACCACACCATCAAAAACCAAAATGCCTTGATTATTGGGTAGCTTCTCAATTTCTTTGCTGACTACCTCCCATAAATCTTTCGGCTGCACCTTGCCGAAGATAGATAGCGTGATATGCTGTCATGAGATAATGCTATGTTTTCAGGCGCCACCTCACTTAAAATAGGGGCTGAAAAACGTGACGACGTAACCTCGAGAAACGAGCAATAAAGGCTTTGAGAGCATTTTGATTTTGACATATTATCACCACCAAAATCAGTCTATCACAAATTTTGGTATTTGAAACTTACGTTTCTGTTACAATGCTCCAACTCTTTGAGGACACACTCCTACCTCAAGTGCGAAACTTGCGATAATCTTTTCTACAACATAATCTTTTCGACACAAAAATGAAGATATCATGTTTTTAGAGTTATTTTGCTTTCTGTAGGTGTTTTCTTAACTTGAACTTGCTTGTCAACACGCTCATTTAATTCTGTTACGTGTGAAATGATACCAATTATACGGTTCCCACCAGCAATATCAGATAACATTCGCATAGCAAAATCCAATGTTTCTGTATCAAGATAATTATTTTTCCGATCGTTGCAAATAAAACAAAACAACTTTCAATTCCCGCTATTGGGATTTAAACTGTGAATTGTCTGAAATTTATTTCTATTTATTTTACAGAAGTCAACTTTCAATTCTTGCTAGTATCTATTGGAGCTGGATGTGCTATGTAACAATAACATCTGTTTTATCTTGTATTGGTGATATTTTGTTAGAATAACTTCTTAAGGCAGAGTTCAAATGTGGTTGCATAAGGGATTTGCTGTGAAGTTTGAAGTTAAATATAAACCGTCTTATGCTATGCTTGTTGCTAGTTTAGATCAGGGTGAAACAATTACTGCTGAATCTGGCGCTATGACGTATATGGATCCAACAATTGAAGTTCGTACACGTAAGCGTGAAAAGAGTTTTCTTGGAAGTTTAGGTTTAAAACTTATTGGTGGACAATCTTTTTGGGTTAATGATTACACCGCTGTAAAAGGTTCAGGAAATGCCGCATTTGTAGCAGCACCAGTTGGAGATATTGAACGGTTAAATGTTGCACCTGGTAAGGGTTATATTATTCAAAAATCGGCTTACATTGCCTCTACACCTGAGATTGATTTGGATGTAAAGTGGGAAGGTTTCACTAAGGGTTTATTTGGTCAAGGCTTATTTATGTTAAAAGTAACTGGTAATGGACCATTATTTATAAACACATTTGGCGCCATTGATGTTCACACTTTACAAGCAGGACAAACATTAATTGTTGACAACTTTCACTTAGTCGGTTTTAGTGATACCTGTAGTTATAGAGTTACTCGACTTGGAGGCTTAAAAGAGACCCTGTTGAGTGGTGAGGGTCTTGTAACTCAAATTACAGGTCCGGGCGATGTGTATATTCAAACAAAGAATCTGCAGGAATTTGTGGAATGGCTCTGGACTCTTTTAGGACCAAAAGTGGCCAACACACATTCACGTTAAAAAAAGCAAAATCTCTAAAACCTCTTTTTTCATTAAGGTTACGGGTTTAATCCGGTAATGGTTTTATATGTAGTTGCAGGCATAAAAGTGCAAGAAGCGATTATTAATGTCTGATACTGGTGTAACTGTAAAGAAAAATATAGATTTTAGTGAATGGTATGTTGAAGTTGTTTTAAAAGCTGAACTTGCCGATTATGCTCCTGTGAAAGGTTGTATGATTATACGTCCAGATGCATATGCTGTTTGGGAAAAAATTCAAGAAGTAGTCAATCAAAAAATCAAAGCCACTGGACATCGAAACACCTACTTTCCCATGTTTATACCAGAAACTTTTCTTAAACAAGAAGCTGAACATTTTGAGGGGTTCACACCTGAAGTCGCATGGATTACTCAAGGTGGAAATACACCTCTTGAAGAAAAACTTGCAGTACGTCCAACCAGTGAGACTATAATGTATTCAATGTACTCCAAGTGGATACGTAGCTGGAGAGATTTACCACTTAAAATCAATCAATGGTGTAACATTGTACGATGGGAAACTAAGGCAACAAAACTATTTTTACGAACACGTGAATTTTTATGGCAAGAAGGCCACACAGCACACGCAACAGCAGAAGAATGCGAAACAGAAGTTATGTGGGCTCTTAACATGTACAAAGACATAATCGAAAACACCTTAGCCATACCCGTGCTAATCGGCACAAAAAGCGAGAGCGAAAAATTTGCAGGTGCTCTATACACTACAGCTGTGGAGTCCATAATGCCTGACGGCAAAGCGCTGCAAATGGGGACAAGTCATAATCTTGGACAACACTTCGCCAAGGTCTTTGACGTAAAATACATCGGCGAAGATAAAATGGATCATTTTGTCTGGCAATCTAGTTGGGGTATTACTACTCGACTTATTGGCGCCATGATTATGATACACGGCGACGACAAAGGTTTAATTATGCCACCAAAAGTTGCGCCAACACATGTGGTAATTGTTCCCATTCCATTTAAAGGACAAGATACAGAAGCAATTGCTGCTAAAACCCAAGAAATAGCTGAAATTCTTAAAAATAAAGGGTTAAGCGTTATTTTAGATGATCGTCAAGAATACACTCCAGGATGGAAATTTAACCAATGGGAGCTCAAAGGTATACCCATACGCATTGAGCTAGGGCCGCGCGATCTTAAAAACTGTCAAGTAGTTATAGTTAGACGCGATACTGGACAGAAAACTTTTGTTAAAGAAACAGACATACTTACTACTATTGAGACGTTACTTCAAGACATACAAAACAATATGCTCATAAAAGCTAGAAATATTTTGCAGGAAAAAACTACTGCTGTAAAGAGTTATGACGAATTTAAGCAGATTGTTGAGAGTAAAGGTGGCTTTATTAAGGTGTCATGGTGTAGAAACCCTGAATGTGAAGCAAAAATTAAAGAAGAAACAGGAGCAACCATACGGATTATACCTTTTGAAAAAGAAACACCACAAACAAATTGCATATACTGTGGCAGAACAGGAAAAGACACGGCATACTTTGCCAGATCATATTAAACGTCTCCTTTTTTTAATTTTTACAATGGATCTTTTCACAATTAGTGTCTAAATTTTAGGAAGAACACTTATGTCCAAAGTGAAGTGATAAACATGGGCGTTTTTTCTTTACCAATTTCAAAACCACATTTTTGATAAAACTCTATTTCTTTATCATATGCAATTAAAACAATTCGTAAATAATTTACATATTTCTCTGTGACCAAACGAACTAATTCTTTTCCAATATTTTTATCTTGATATACAGGATGTATAAGTAAATAGTGAACATATGCCGTCATAACACCATCATCCATAGCATTAATCAGCCCTACAAGTTTTTCACCGTGCCAAGCTGTAAAAACAGAGCCAGAGTTTTTCATGGCGATAACTAATTTTTCAGGATAATATCCTGAAGACCATTCAACAGACAAGAACAAATCTTGCAAAACTTTTTTTTGAAAAGTTTTTCGTATTTTTGTATGTGATACTCATTAATTCCCGCATCCTCATTTTTAACATTATTTGATAAATACTAGTGGCGGGCTCGACGGGAATTGAACCCGCGACCTAAGGATTAAGAGTCCTCCGCTCTAGCCTGACTGAGCCACGAGCCCACTTATTGCAGTTCAAGGAGTGGTTCATTGAATAATATAGAGCTTACGGTTGGTTATTTAGCATAAAGTTTGTTTTTTGTCATTTGTAGGGGTTTTTGGTGTGATGTTTTGTTAGTTGACGATGTTGTTTTGAATTGCAGGTGATTTGACCGGATGAGAAACAAGTATTAGAGAAGTGTTTAGAGTTTAAGGAAGAGCAAATATTGATGGTTGTTGTTATAGTAATCATGTTGTTGGAGAATAGATAGATTTGGATATTGTTTGTATTGTGATGTAAAGTAAATTGTTGCTATAAAGTAGTAGTAGAATGTTACATAGGATATGTTTTAATGAAGAGGAAATAATTTTTTTAGAAATAGCATGTAGGTTGTATGGTATTAGTCGTTGGAAAGTGATGTTGAGGATATGTTAGTTCATATTGTTGGATAGAAAAATTATTTTTTGTTTGTTTGTCTGCTTGCCTGTTTGTCTGTTGTAATGAATAGTTTTTTGGTATTTTGTTTTTGAGGTTATCTGTAGGCAACCTCCGAAAACACACATTTTAGATTTCTTTTTCAATAAACACGTTACAAACAATATTTTCTAAAAATTAAAAACAACAAACCACCACTAAAATCGCCACAACAACCAACAAACCACCCATCTAAACAGGTGCAATTACCCAACAAGAAACATGTACCGCTTCAAATTATACGCCAAATTCAAACAACAAACCTCACGCATTACCCGCGCAAGTCCATGAACCCTACACGTTAAACCACCCATAAAACGAGATATACCCAAACACATGCTCAACTCTACAACGCACACAAGCAACTAAACGATTTCTCACCTTATCCTCAACCATCAAGGGCGCATTGCGAAACACACGAGAACAAACCTGCAACCTAACCCATGGAAACCTCTCATTGACAGCAACACGAAACCATTCACCAACATATGCACTATCCACACTAACCACACGATCCTTAGCAGTAAGCAACCCAACAAACAAGCAGCTATCATGATGAACAGACGCATCTGTCACACTAAGACCGTGATAATTTTGCTCTCACTATCACACGCTGCATGATTCTTATAGCCAAAAAACGACTCATTACCCTTCTTTGTCCAGCGTGCATCAAAATCTGTTTGTGCAGCTACATTGTCTTTACTTTTAATTTCCCCCCTCTCAAGACGCTTGGCGCATTTAGCATCTAATCGTCGGGGTTTTTGTTTTCTTTGAGGTTTTGATCATCTTTTTTACTTGTATGACGTATTGGTACTGTTACAAAGGTTGCATCAACTATGGTGCCTTTGTGGATTCAAGAGCCACTTTGCACTCAAATACATCGCACAATAAGTTACAAAGGTTGCATCAACTATGGTGCCTTTGTGGGTGACTATCGCCTTTTTCTTCAAGCAGGATGCTAAAGGTGTCAAAAAGTTTTTGTCCCACACCCGTTGTTTTTAGGGCTTCTTTGAAATCCCATATGGTGTTGCCATCAGGTACTTTATCACCCACTTCCAGGTTTAGAAATCGCATAAAGGAGAGTCGATCATTTATTTGGTATTGTGCGTTCATGTCAGAGTCCGCACCATTGTTGCAGCATGACTATTTTAAACATTAAAACTATATCGTATGGTGGTCTGCCTCCATGGGTTGGGTCTTTACTGTGTATGGTTTCTTCGATGGGTTTGCGGAATATTTCCCAGTTGACTATTTTGTTTGCTTTTAGCAGTGGATTGCCTAGTTTGGATAGTTTTTCTAGTTGTGTTTTTGTTTCAAATAGATGTTGTTGACCCATGTGGTTTGCCTTCTTTCTCTTCTTCGCTATATGGGTTTGCTAGTCAAAAAGTTATCTAAAACTCAAAATATCTCGGGTTATTTGAGAGGTTTCCGGAGGCTGCCTGTAGTTGTTTTTAAGCAGGTTTTTATTTGTCGCTTCCTTTTTTATAGTGGTAATATTATTGAGTGAATTCATAATAGTGTATGTTACTGTGAGCAGTAAAGGTGAGGCAGAAAAGATTGCTAATGCTTTATTAGCGGATCATTTGATTGCGTGTGTTAATATTATTGGTCCAGTGTTTTCACGGTTTCATTGGGCGGGTGAAATTGATTCATCAGAGGAGTATATGATGGTTATGAAGACGAGTTTGGGCTTGTTTTCAGCTTTAGAGAAGCGAATCAAGGGTTTGCATAGTTATGAAGTGCCAGAAATTATTGCAGTACCTATTGTAAAGGGCTCAACAAGTTATCTTAATTGGATGAGTATTAGTCTTAAATATTAACATGTTTTAGAACAACGTCAACGTGACATGTTTATATCGGTTAAACGAATTCTGTAACTATAGTATTAAATGCTGTAGTTGCATTTGAAAGAGTCTGCTCTACTGGGAAAGTTTTAATGTGTCGTTTTCTTTTTAAGTTGTGGCGATGGATCTTAGGCGGTGGGTCAGGGGTCCATTATTTCCGTAAATCCTCTACATGACGGGCTAACATCTGCGGATGAGGCGTCAAAGACCGTTTGAGCTTCTCTTTCCGAAACGTTGATTATCCGTCCTTTGGGGCTGGCGGTCAATGGGTAGCTTCCGTAGGGGAGTTATTTCATGGTCTACCAGGTGAACTCGGCTAGGCTCGGGAGAGAGCAACCTAAGTTTGGACGTTATGCGCTCAAGGGGTTACGGGTATGAGTGTAGGACTTGAAGTCTCAAGCGGAGTCTGGACGACGAACCGCAGTGATTCATCGCTATTTATTTTTTAACAACAAAAAGAAGTGACAAATGTTACTATAGTGGATTAACTTAACAATTAGATACTGCAAAATGAGTGTACACAGCGTCTTGCAGATTTTCACATTTAGGCATCAAATCAGGTAAAGCCCGCTTCATACTTGACCACTTATGTTCAATTCTATTAAAATCCGGAGAATACGCCGGCAAAAACACACCCGCAACAGCCGCCAAAGCACACAACTGACGCCTACGATGAAACCAAGCATTATCCAAAAACACCACCACCCCACAAACAACCCTAGGCAAAAACTGCGTCTCAAACCACCATTCAAAAAACACACCACAAGTAGAATGCTCATAACACAAAGCACCCACCACAACACCACCAATAAGCCCACCAACAACATTTACCCGATGAAATTTTCGTCCGCGTCGAGTATCTTCTATGCGTTTTCCTTTGGGTGCATAACCGTATTCACGTACCAAGTCTTTTTTTATGCCGCATTCGTCAACATAGGCACGGTTTGCTTCTGGAATTTTGGATAAGAGCTCTAAAAAGGTTTGTCTTTTTTCGGGGATTTTTCGCTATAGGTGAATGATTTTTTTTACGTGTTATTTTTAGTTTTTTTAGTTTTTTGCAGATGGCTGGTGTGCTGGTGTTGAATTGTTTTGCTATTTCTTTTAGGTAGGCGTCGGGGTGTTCTTTTAGATGTTGTTTGAGTTTTTGATTGTTGATTTTTCTTTTTCGTGGGCCGTGTTTTTTTGGGTTGAGGTTGCCTGTTTGTTGTTTTTGGTTTTTCCAGTTGTAGTAGGTTTGGGGTTGATTTTGAAGGTTTCGCAGACTTGTTTTATGGTGTGTCCGTTTTGTTTGTAGGTGAGTGTTGCTTCTCTGAAATCTCTGCTACGGGTCATAATAAACAATAAAACACACATCTAAAACTTAAGTTAATCGGCTATATCTATAAAAAATAAAAATGGTAATAGTCAGCTACGAGCATAAAAAATGTACCTTATTGTATTGGGGATAGTTGGTAGACATTTTGTGAGAAGCATTCGGCTATTGTTTGAGTGTCTTGGTTGCCTACGATTAGATATTCACCAGTTTTTAACTCTACTATGAGGCTGGTAGAATTGGTTGTGGCTATGTAAGCTTTAGCTCCGTTTCCCAAAGTATATACACCAATATTTGTCTCACCGAAATTTGTTCCATGTTGTTTGTTCAATGTAAAGTCACCTGAACCTAACTGGCCAATAAAAGCACCAGCGATTTCGTTGGAAGTAATATTTTTGTTGCTGCTGATAAACAAAATAGATCCAAAAGGTACAAAGTCTTTACATTCTACATTTATGTATTCAGAGCCAATAATTACAACTGAAGGCAAAGAGGTAGAAAACATTGTGCTATACAAAAAACCGCCAAGAACTATTAATATTATTCCAAGAAGGGCTAAACCATATCGACTGTTTAAACCCATACCAACTCCCACGATTTTTCCACCCCATACAGGATGGTGTTTTAATTGGTTACGCAGTAACACCCACGCCACTAACGAAACAACGCCAAACACTACAAAACGTTAGATGTTCCTGATTGAATGTTGAATTGTTCTATTGCCATTTTGTGAACCACTATTAAAATATAGCAGCTTAACTTTTTATAGTTTATGGTGTATTGTTGTGGTGTTGTGAAGTGAATGGAGCCTTTATCGTTACGTGATCGAGAGACAATTGTTAAGCAGAAACAGGCTGGCAAGTCAGGGTATGAAATTGCACAATGGCTGATG
>JAITMO010000035.1 GCA_031277345.1 Candidatus Bathycorpusculum soli | reverse complement strand
GTTAGTATTTTGTAGAGGTTGGGGAGTTTGGGGTTTTCTTTCTCCATAAGCAAATACAGCGCATTTAGCAGAATCATGTCTAGGCGTGGTCCCCACCATTTATCATAGAATTTTTCAAGAGTATCCATAAACATACGGGCTACTACGTCACGCTGGTGCGGGTTTTGGTGTTCTAAAAAGTTAATTTGAACCACCCGATTACCAAATTTGTCTTGGAATGCTGACCAAGGATTAATGTAAACAACCCTATTCCACTGATCAGGCGGAATATGTGATAGGACGAGTTGCGTTAGGTCACTGTGTGAATCTATGACCATAAACCCTTCATTATGATCAATATGCTGTTTTATCATGGATAAAAGAAAGCGGGTTTTACCACATCCAGGAAAACCCATAACTAACGTGTGAATTCTGTCTGCAGAATAGACGCCTCTCTGTTTCTTATGACCAATACAGGGATCTATCTCTGCATCTATACCTAACACATGTACCCTGTTTTTACTGTTTGATGATGAATTTGAATTTTTACTACTCATATCTTGAAACCTCTAGACTTCTGTAAAAGTATAAGTTCTGTGAATTTAAAAAGCAGAAAAATAGTTTTTCCGTAAGCTTTTTTATATAGGTTTGGCAATAAATTTTATATATTGCCAAAACTATATTTTGTTTCATGTGTCCTCAGTATTCAATTCCAGTAAAAATAGCAGATTATGTGCAAACAAAGCAAACAGTCTCAAACATCGACCTTGCTCAGACTTTCAACCTAACAGAAGTTACCGCTATGAATTATTTAAGTCGACTTGCAAAAACGGGTACAATAAAAAATGTTGGTAAAGGCACATATCAAGTTGGAAAAAACAGCCAAACCACCTTAAAACCCTCCCAAACACTAACAAAGGTGACAAACGAGCTTTGTACTACTTTTCCGATGGCAAAATTTACCGCTTGGTCTATGCAAATGCTCTCAGATTACTCTCATTACATGATTGGAAAAGATTTACAATTTATAGAAACCTCAAAAACCCTGTCAGTAAGCATTCGTGATTTACTCCTATCAAAAGAATACCGCATAGTGTTAAATCCTGAGCAGAGAGATTTTGAAGAATACGCCATATACCCTCAAACGCCAATATTTATTTTAGAACGCAAAGAAAATTATGGCCTAACACAACTCAACAATTACCTAATACCCACACCTGAGCGGCTTTGGGTAGATCTCTACTGGTTCTCTACTAGAAAAGGGTTGACTTTTGACTCTTTTGAATTAGGATCCATTTTTGCAACTATGACTAAGAGAGGAGATGTAAACTTTGATAGACTACTAAGGTACTCTACGAGACGAGGCATATTTAGAGAGATTCTCCTTTTCCTCTATGAGATAGCAAAACAAGACTTAAAGTTTAACCAAAATGTTGCTATGGATGTTCTATTTGGCCGACGGGATGTCTTTAAAGCAATTGATGCCATGGTTGAGGGGGCAAAAAACCGTGATTGACCAAACTAAAACCATAGGAACCCCTGAAACGTTTAATTCTGCAAAAATCCAAAACCTGCTCTCTAATGGGTTGATTAATAATGTTTCTAATTTAGAGAAGGCCATCTATAGTTTAGAGTATTTAGGTCAGCTTAAACGTGCTGGGTTGGATTTTGTTTTTAAGGGTGGCTCAGCAGTTCAGGTGATTCTGCAGGATAAGTGGGCACGTCTTAGTGTAGATGTGGACATATGTTGTAATGTTTCTGAGAAAGAATTACAAGACATCTTGTCTAACATTTATGACAAGTTTGCTGGGCAGGCTTTTGCTTTTAAGGCTCGTAGCCGAGTGATTTCGGGTGTGGTTCCGTTTTATCTTTACATTTTTGAAGCACCCTCAATTGTAATGCCCAACGAGAGTCGGAGTTGTTTGCTTGATGTTATGGGTGTTAAACCCAACTATCCCACCACACAGACGGCATTGAGGACGCCATTTTATGAGTCGGAGGAAACTATTACTGTGCCTACGGTTGGTGCTTTACTTGGCGATAAGTTAAGTACGATTGGACCAAATACTGTGGGACGTAATTTGGTGGATAGCCGAAATGGAGTGGAGTACGCTAAACATTTTCATGATATAAGAAATCTTCAAGCGAATGTTTTTAGTTTTAAGGATTGTTGTTTGGCATTTTTGGAATCTGTAAAGTTACAATCTATGCTTCGGGGGGCGAGATTTTTTGGTGGGGGATTGTTGTGAGGATTTGTTTTTCACGTGTAAGGTGGCAAGTCTTTCTGGGAGTGTGGGTGAACAGTTGATTGCTGGGTTGCCTTTGGCATTGCAGGGGCGTGCGAGTTCTGAGTTTAAGATATTGCGGGATGGGCTATCTCGGTTTAGACCGTTTTTGGTTAGGGGATTAACGTATTTGTGGGATGATTTTAGATACTGCGCTGCTTTGACTGCGTTATTGGCTAAATTAGTGCAATTAGACGTATCAGAGCAAAGGGCAATGTCTCTGTTAAAGCCAAGTGTACTCTCTAAACGGGAGGATATTCAATCGTTTGTTGACAGGTTAGTCGCTGTTCCAAAATCTGAGCGATGGTTTATCGACTTAGACGAGATTGTAAACTTTCCACATTTACTCCAAATATGGTGTAACTATTTCTCCTTAGAAACATGATGCAGTTTGACACGGTTTGATTGTTGCGTTTATTTACTGTTAATCAAGTTTCGACTTTGTAAACGCTGTGTTCATCTTCATTTTGTAGTTCGCATTAAAATTTGACAATGCAAGAAGTTGTTTTGAATTGGGCAGACAGTGTCTGCCCTTTTTGATAAAGAATATTCTCAAGTAAGGTAAAGAAGCATTCGTACAGCGAAAGGAGAAATATTGCTACAAAGTTTATGGATGTGTTTGTACAAATGTTAGGTGTTGTAGGTGTGGTGTTGGTTAGTTATTATTTCTTTAACCAAAAAAGAACACCAGCTAATACTGCCCCAGCTATAAATACAGCAACTACCATAATGCCAACAGCGGGGATAAAGTTTGTAAAATCGTTTTTAACACTATTTAATTGTGTTTGCCATAAAGCTATTGCCGCTATTACAACTATAACAGCAATTGTTACACCTGCAATAAATTTCAAAACGGGATCACCTCCGAATAAGTGTATAGTCCATCATACTTCTTGGCGTGCATTTCGATTTCGTGGCATATTAATCGCTTGTCGTTACTAAGCATTGACAAGTGACAATTGTCAACTATGGGTTTGGCGTTTTTTAGTCCATTTATGTTTAGCGTGTTTTTCATTATGGTACACCATTATATGGGTATATATTACTAATACTTAAATAGTATCATATAAGGTTTACCATAAATGAGCATTATTATGCGCAATCTTGTGACGAAACGTTATATATGCCCACACCACTCCAATACCATAAGTTCAACCAATAGAGGATATAAACAGAATGACACAGCGAAAAACCTTTGAAATCAACACAGTTATTGTAAAAGGTGATGAAGATAGTTTCAAAGCTGCAATCAATAGATCAGTTTTAGGTGTTACATACACCAAATTTAAACGTAAACATGGCGAGTTTCACCAACATAGCGTTCATAACGCGGCAATCACTAAACAAATTTGTAACTGGTTATATGAATATTTGCTAAATAAATCTGAATTAAGAACAGAACGAGAATCTATCAGTGATTTTAAATTAAGAACCACACTTTCACTTAATTGGGACAGCACTGGAAAAATAACGGGAGTTTCGGGCATTAAATTATGTGTTTATTCAGAGATTGCTGAATTAAATGTAGACGAGTTGGTGCTTGTTGGAAAACCTGGACAAATTAAAGTTGATTTCTTTTTTTCAACTATTGATGATCAAAGTATAACCTTGAGAACTAATTTACCTACTTTGCTTGAATCAATGGGAAAAGAAAATTTTGATTATAACGAACATGATTATTTAACTGACGAAGGCCGAAATATGGCACACGTCTTTAAGGTGGATAGGGTTCCTACCGTTGTTATTGATGACAAAATAGTTGTAAATCCAGACGTAAAAAAATTGCGTAAAGAACTGGAAGGAGCATTTTCACCAAAGATTGATGCCAAGGGCATAAACTTTAACTTTGTCAAACCAACAACTAATACACTTCCAAAAAATCTTACGATTAATAAAAAGGTAAGCAACAAATGTTGAAGCTATTCTTGAAAATACAACTGCCATGGCTAACTTTGCAAATTCCACAATAGCCGTAACTTGCTTCACTTGCTATGATAGTTTGCTCATTTTGGCTTCTGTTTAGCAGTAGGTTGTTTTGTGGCCGTATTGTAGACAATTGATTATTTACTTTAGTATTTTGTTACCCACTTTTGTACTTCAGGGGGTTTAGTTTTAGTGGGGCGTATTTGCTTTTGTTAATTGTTGGATGGATGGTGAAATATTTATATATAAAGTGGACTTATTTTCTGTTAGTGTTTGATATGAATCCTCAAAATTTGAATGATTTTGAGGAATGGAATCAATCGGGGTCAATTCAATCCCGCTCGAGGCTTTTACATTTTGGGTCCAAATCCCTTCCTCAAGTTTTTAAACTCCCAGAAACCAATAAGGACATGACAACAGATGAGTCAATCCATGACTACCAACAAAGTCTAAAAAGATCACGACACAACATCAAAATGCTACAAAACGACGAAACCGCCATACGCTTTCTAGACCACTTAGGCGCTCTTGGACTCTCCTCATCCACACGAAAACTGATGATGGTTTCACATGTTTGTATAACTGCCTCTTGAGTATCTCTCCGGTATTGTCCTATGTATTGATTGGCAAGTGTCATATAGATTTTGAATTTGCGCAGGGATTGCAGTGTTTCTGCTATGCTTTTTGTGGCATATCTGTAAGCTTCATCTACGTATATAACCTGCACAAGACGGTAAAGCTTTGTTAGAACCGCTATGGATG
>JAITMO010000025.1 GCA_031277345.1 Candidatus Bathycorpusculum soli | reverse complement strand
TTCCGTTATTGAAAACAAAGATTTGGTTGTGCAGGAGCTGAAAACCGCCGTACAGCAAGCCATTGCTCGCAGTCCGAATAATGCGGACGAGATGAGGGCAATCACGGCAAATATTGAGCGGTTGGTTTCGCGCAAGTCGAAATTGGTCGATACTTATGTTGACGGCGCGATTACGCGCGAGGCGTTTGAAGACGCAAAAAGCCGCTATACTAAACAGCTTGACGCTTTGGATAAGCAGTTATTGTCCTTGAAACATGGCAATGAAACGATTGAAACATTACAACAAAAACTTGCTAATGCCGAAACAGCCATTGATAATTTGGCGCGGTTCAAGGAGTTTGGCGATTCGGTGTGTGCGGAGGTTTTGCACAAAATCGTCGTCGAGGACAGAACCAAAATCTCATTTTATCTAAAAACTAACGAAAACGCGAGTATGTTTGTTAAAATGCCTGTTTCGCTAACGCGGTATCAAGTGTTAACATGCCATCATCAACAATAGTAATAGTGCTCACGCTATTCTCCATAACCATAATATGTGATGTCTCATGTGCAGTACCGATTAGTTTGTAGCCTTCATTTGTTTTGTTACTTGTTAGTATGATATCTTTGTTAGGAGGAATAATGAGTGAAGAATCGGTCAGTGTAATGTCTTTGTTAATGGTGATAGTGTATGATTTTTTAGTTGGCGCTTTGTCGACTGCACTTCTAAGTTCAGCTTCGTTATTAACTGCCGTATTAGGCGTTACTGATACAAATGGCGACACATCATTGAATGCTAAAACTATGGAAGAAGCTAAAAACATGACAAATATGGCATGTTGAAATTACCTTGATAGTGTTTTTATTAGTGGGACATTTAAAATTGGCTTATTTTTCCAATACTTCATTCTAATCTTGTTTTTAACTCATACAAGAAACTATCAATATCTATGTAACTTACTATAACAAAGAAATAATGACTAATATTTTTCGGTCATGAATATAGCGTAAATTAAGCTTGATATGTGTATTCATCTAAATAACCACAATTATAATTTACAGAATAAAGATATTATATATTACATATATACATTATTTCATATACATAAAAAAGGTAAGAATCATCAAAATGCAGAATGCATGAAGGTTATATTTTCAAAGAAATTAATAGCTGATTATAGTTTTTGGTGTGTTTTTAATGCCATGGATTTGTTTGTTGTTTAAAGTATATGCCTGCTATGGATACGTCGTCTTTGCTTCCTTTTTCTGTTAGTATTGGTAAGAATTTTTTTATTTCTTCGTCGGCGTTTTCTTGGGTGGTGAAGAGGTTGAGGGTTTTGCAGTTAAAGTCTAGAAAGATGTCTTCTTTAAATGAGTTGACAATGCCGTCGGATGTTATGATTATTCCTAAGGGTGGTTGTTTTTCTTTATTGATTTCGCTAAAAAAGTATCTAAAGTTTCCAATGGCGTCTGAGTCGCATAGTGAGGTGACAAAGTTGAATATGAGTCTGTCGTCTTTTGGAACAAAGACTTCGGCGGTGTTTTTGTCAGTTATTGTTACGCAGGCTCCATCTCCAGTTTGGAGTGCAAACCAGAATTTTTTGGTCATGACGGCAATGATTAATGTTGCTCCGTATATGTAGACGATTTTTTCTAGGTTAATTTTTTCGTGAAGTGTTTGTTCTTTTTCTGTGAGTGGGTTTTCTTTAAAGTGTTGATAAACTTTTTCGCTCCAGCGGTATATGATGTTGCTTGCTACTTGTTTTAGTATTTTGTCAGGGTTGGAAAATATTGTGTGGATGTAATCTTTTTCTCTTGTGATGAATTCTTTTATTGTTTGTATTGCTATATCTACAGCAATTTTTGAGCCTATGTCGCTTCTAAAATGTTTTTCGCTTCCATGTCCATCACTTACGGCCGCTATGGCAAAGGTGTCATTGTAGTAATGGGCAGCGCTGTCTTGACAAACTATTTGTTTTTCTATATGACTTGCGCCTTGTACACTATAGCTAAACCCACTAAACAATGCCTTACGCCTTTATAGTTGTCGTTGTTGCTCTTGTTTTTTTTTACCAGTGTTCTTCTTCTGTGGGGATTGTGTCTTGATTTAGGGATTCGTCGTTTTGTACGAATTCTTGAACTTGTTGTACCATATCTTCTTGTTTTGTTTGTACTTCGCCGTCTTTAGCAGGTTGGCTTTTGCTTCCTATTTGTGTTGATGTTATTGATACGAATCGTATCATTTTTCGTAGGTCTTCGCCAGTGTGGGTAGTTACTACTGCTTCGTTAGTTCCTGTAAACTCTGCTAATGCATTGGTGTCAGCATCTTCACCTATGGCAACAGCTATTTTTATGGCGTGTTTGAACCAACTGTTATTTTTTAGTTTTTCAATGGATTCTTTGTAGTCATCAGTTGGTTGACCATCTGACATTAAAAATATTGCTGGTGCAACTGAACCTGAGGGGGATTTTAAAAATCCGCTTCGTGAAAGTTTATTGTTAAGTTCATTGCATGCTTTACCAAAGTCTGTAGCTCCGTTTGCTTGTATAGTATTCCAAACAAAATTTTCTACAGGCACAGGTTCTGTATGCATCCATTGATAGCCACTTGAAAATAGTAGCACAGCAATTTTCAAATCAACGTCTGCTCCACCAACAGTTTTTAACTCAGGTATAACTTCACGAATAGTATTATTCACAATGCCAATATTTTCTCCAGCCATACTGCCTGATTGGTCAATTACGAAAAATAATACCATTTCTCTTTTTACTATACCTGAACTCAAATCATCTATAAAGGTTGACATACTTCTATATACTCTCCTATTTTTGTATTTTTCCAGTTACATTTGTAAATGTAACTTCAACGTTATCAGCAATGGGAACAACAGCACCTGGAGGTATTTGCTTTGTTTCTCCATCTGGCATCTTCATTAGCCAGGTATCTTCTGAAATATTTCGTATGCCCCAAATACCGGGGTTATTTTTGTTCTGTATTACCTCGCCTGTTTCTGTTATATAATCATCGCTACCGTCACTATTATCAACCGTGTGACACTTATATAATTTGTTTTTAGGGAACATGTTAACTTCAAAAGTTTTTATTTTTAGCTTCATTGGTTTACTAAATTTTCTTCCACACGTTTTACACACCGAAATATTCTTTGAATCAAACTGTGCGATGCTGCTAAAAATTGGTGTTCCACAGGAGCAAACTATCATGTCATCTCTTAACTGTATTAACAATTTCTGCCATTCATTTTCAGGCAACCGTTTATCAGGATTCTTCATGCCTCCACAAAATGATTGTATAAATGCATCTTGGAAATATTTAGGATACATAGGCCATAATTTAATCGGATTGTTATGCACGCCAGCATATGGTCTATTTGAAGAATCCTCTGGATCAAAAATAAACTTTGGATTTGTACCGTACAATTCAAGCTCTTTCTTCTCTGTTATACACACGCTATTTACATAATTTGTACCCATAAGAGGATCATGACGGATAAATAATTTAAACAAAATCACTGCTAACGAATGATAATCAGTAACCGCGTGAGGCTTAACACTACCACAAACAACCTCTGGTGCCATATACCCTGGCTTACCACCTATACCAAAAGACTCCTGATCAGGCGCAACATTGTCATTATCACAAATCAACACATCTCCCGTACTAACATTAATGAAAAAATTACCATCATTTAAATCCTGATAACTCAACCCTTTTCTATGCAACTGCCTAAACCCATTCACTATATTTAACGCAGCATTTACCATACAGCGCAAATCAGAAAATGTCACTTTATTACCATCTTTATCTTTAGCATTAAGTATATCAGCAAAATCGGAAAAACCATTTGAACGCAAATCCATAACGTAACCAAAACTTTCATACAATTTTTCAGTAAGATACAAAGGCCACAAAAATTTTTTGTCAGGCGCCCCCTTCTTAATATTTGTCCTTAAATTTCTTCTAAATTTTTCATGATTCTTAATTCCATTAGGATGATACCATTTCAAAGCATAATCTTTGTCATTCAAAGAAACCTTGTAAACTGTACCTTGACCGCCACTACCAAGACGGCTAATAACAGTTGCATCTCCACTAAACTCTAGTGGAATTTTTGCTCCTGATTCAAAGTCTTTCAATTGTGTCCCTCACGAATTGCTAATATACTTAATTGGCAACACTAAGGTTTATAAAAATATTTAATACCTTTTGAATTGTATAATTAACATTCAATAGGCATAAACTGTCATGGTGAGGTGTTATAACGTATTGGATGACAAAATTATTAGTGTTTTACTTAACGTAAAAGAACTGTACGGCGATACAATATTTACCGATAAAAAAAGATTAAACAACATCCTAAAAGACCTCCTTATCGGTGAAGTAAAATATGCTGACTGCAAAGGGAAAATTACTGCGTTTACACATGCTATAGATGAACACGCTTATGACGAATTAACACAACACAAAGATAACCCAGAAAAAACACAAAAATACTATATAAACGAGCTAAGACGCACATATAATGATGAAGTTGCAATATTTGTTGTAAACGCGCTCTCCAAAATTATCGGCATAAAAACTGTTCCAACATTTAACACAAAAACGCGCACAGGCATAAAATCAATTCCGGCAATGCTTGCAACAAACAACCCTCAAACTACAAATAGTACTAGATCTGTTAAAGTGTTAACTGAAACAGAGGCAAAAAAACTCGCCGGCGCACGCATTACTATTCCTGATGGCTACACCGAAATCGGGTACCATGCCTTTTTCTCCCGCACAAATCTTGAGAGCGTAACAATTCCAAATAGCGTAACACGCATAAGCAAAGAAGCCTTCTACAATTGCAAAAAACTAACAAACATAAACGTCTCAGACAATATAACCTACATCAGCAAAAACGCGTTTATGCTATGCGAAAAACTATCAAACATAAGTGTTAGCGAAAAAAATAGACACTTCTCCTCACAAGATGGTGTACTATTCAATAAACCCAAAACCGCTCTCCTTTATTACCCACTAGGTATTAAACACAACACCTACACAATTCCCATAAGCGTAATACATCTTGTCGATAAAGCCTTCTATAACCGCAAAAGATTAACAGACATACAAATCCCAAACAATGTAACAGGCATTGGCGAATCTACATTTTCTGGTGCAGGAATAACAAAAATATTCCTCCCAAACACTATAACTCGAATTCGCAGATTCACATTTTCTAATTGCAAAGCATTGACACGTGTAATAATTCCAAACAGCGTAACAATTATTGGTGAGAGAGCATTTGCCGGCTGCACAAAACTATCAAATATAACAATACCTGATAACGTAACAAAAATCGGCAACAACATATTTGAATACACTAAAGTAACAGTCATCTGCACAAAAAACTCTCCTATACAGAACTATTGCCTAAAAAACAGCATAAAAATAAAACTAGTAGACACAAACACAAAAAACCCACAAATTACAAACATTACAAACATTCAAACCTCAAATGCCCGCAACAGTAGTGGTGGTGTTGAGCACAATAAAATATTGACTGAAGATGAAGCAAAAAATCTTACTGGTTCACGCGTAATTATTCCACCTATATACAATGAAGTCGGTTCCTATGCTTTTCGTTCGCGTGCCAACCTAGAACGTGTAATAATACATAGTGGTATAACTAATATTAGTTGTACTGCATTTTGTGGTTGTACAATGCTATCTGCTATACTTGTTAGCGAAAAAAATCAACACTACACCTCAACAAAGGGCGGATTATTTGCACAAAATGGCGTATTATATAATAAAAACAAGACAACTCTGATATGTTATCCTGCTGGTATCAAAAAAAGCTCATATACTATTCCTATCGGTGTGACACATGTTGGTGAGTTTGCATTTTTTGGTTGTGAAAAATTAAAAAATGTAATTATGCCTAAAAGTGTGGTATTTGTTGGTGAATCTGCTTTTTATCACTGTAAAGAATTGTCAAACGTAACTATTCCTAACAGTGTGACACGTATTAATAAGGCTAGTTTTTCAGGTTGTAAAAAATTAAAAAATGTCACAATTTCTAATGGTGTGACACATATTGATGAGTTTGCATTCGAAAGTTGTGAAAAATTAAAAAATGTAACGTTACCTCAAAGTGTAGTAAGTATTGGTAAATCGGTATTCCGACAATGTGTTGAATTATCAAATGTAAATATTCCTGACAGTGTAACACGCATTGAAAAAGATACATTTTCAGGATGTAAAAAATTGAAAAATATCACAATACCTAATGGTGTAACACATATTGGTGAATCTGCATTTGAAGGCTGTGAAAACTTGAAAAACATAAATCTCCCAAAAAGCGTGTCAAGCATCGAAAAATCTGCATTTCGTCAATGCAAAGGACTGAAAAAAATATCCATACCCATGGGTGTGGAAAGCATTGATGAAGACACCCTTGCATTCTGTAACAAACTATCAAATATAACAATCCCTGATAGTGTAACAAGTATTGGCAACAACGCCTTCCAAGACGTTTCTAACTTGATTGTTTTATGTTCAAAAAACTCTTTCGCACACAACTATTGTCTAAAAAATAAAATAAAAGTGAGATTTGTCTACTTCATAAAAAACAAATCTTAAAGGCTGGAAATAGCAACATACCAACACCTGTAAAAAAGGTTGGAAATAATAACGCCGTGACCGCTAAATTACAAACGGCTCTACACCGTCGGAGCAACTCTTTCCAAACGCCGAAAAGTAATTCTGCTTTCCCTTTCAAACTCATGAACCGTTCGACTTGTAAGCTCCGCACGATCCTTTGGCGCTAAACGCTTAGTTTCCTCATATAAATACGCAAACGAATATCATGTACTTCCTTCAACGGTTTTTGTTCATTTGTCATCTTCAATAACCCCCGCAAAAGAATAAACCCTCACTTTTTTATAAAAAACGTGTATCAGACTTATTAGGCGTTTGTTAAGAGATGCTTTAGAAAAGGGTAAATTGAATTCTTCAATTAGCTCTTGTAGGGTGATGTCTGGTTGTTGTTCTATTTTTGGTGATTTGTTACATGTTTTGCTTGGTTACTTGTGGTTTTTTCTTTGGTTTGATCTTGGCTTGGTGAATCTCAGTGGTTTTGTATAGTTTCCAAACTTTTACTTTGCTTTGGTTGATTATGAGGTATTTGGCTTATGTCGGTTTTGTTTTCATAGTTTTGTTTATGCTGGCCTATTTTTTCTAATTTCATTTGAATTAGAACCTGATGATACTAACCGCTTATAACAATAACCCGCCACTAGCTATATAGTTAACTAAAAATTGATCTGCTACAACGTTGTTTTTTACGGTTCTTTACGAAGTGTTTCTTTGGATGTTCTTTTTTAACCAAATCTCAAATGGTTCAACAAACTTGGCAGAAACATAAACACTCTCTATATTATCTCGCACAATCACGGTGTTTGGGTGCAATTCACCTAATTTTTCAAAAAGTATTTGATAACTTTTAATACACCATTCTAGAGCTTCTTTAGAATTCCCCTGATGGCTATAGACGTATGCGATGTTGTTGTAGGTTGTTGCGGTGGATGGGTGTTCTTTACCTAAAATTTTTTCACTGATGTTTAAAGCCTTAAAATAGCCGTTTTTCAATGCTTCGACACATTGCCCATTATAATCATAGTCCAATCCAACTTTATTATATAACCGAGCTACTTTCTGTTGCAACTCATCATCAGTACCCAATATTTTCTCGACATAATCAACAATTCTTAAAACATGTGATACATGTTGCAAAAACATGTCATACGAACCCTTATCTTTAACATCATAACAAAAAACACTATACACCACATCAAAACAATAAGACACCCACGAGTTATCACCCATTAAACTTCCACGTATCACCGATTGAACAAACCGATGCACAGACAATAAATCATTCCCAACATCATCACGACTAAGAGATAACAAAGAATAACGCGTTAACTCACGAACCAAACCATCCTGTTTAACTTTATTTCCCAACACAAACACATCCCGTAATTCTGACGGAAGTTTGTCGCGTCCCTCAATAAACATGGATAAAGGTATGTTATCAGGCGCAAAATATGCACACATGTTAAACAATTGACGTGCACCTACAGACTTAATTTCTTCTATAGAAACCAAAAACGTTTTAGCAACAGTCCTTTGCCCATAAGTTGGACTACTTAACGTTTCATCATCAAGTATATCTAGCGGTAAATTAAAGCTTTCCAAAATTTCGATATAATCTTTACAATTCTTTTTTGTTTGCTCCATATACGCCGTCGCATGCACCAATGCAAGTGGAAGATTCCACAACAATTCACCTAACTTTTTTGCATAAACCTCATCATCAACAGCTGTTGGAACAACTTTTTTCAAAAACACCACCGAGTCAAACGCAGAAAAGTTTTCCATCTTAAAACACGTATTAGACAACTGGATATGGGCATCCCTTGTATTAAACCAAACATGACCCCTCAAATGTCCATGCGGAAGAAAATTTAAAAGTTCCCTTTTTAAGCCTTCTACATTGTCATAGATAAATAGAAAACGTTCCTGCCCTTCAAGCCACCTCATAACATCATCTAAAATATGTTCAAAGGTTTCTGATTCTGCTAAGGGCAATTTTACGCGTTTAGCAAATAGACGATAATCTTTTTCCAAATCCAATTTAGATGAGGCATTCACAACCCAAATATAATCATATTCTTCCAAATGTCTATAAGCGTATTCAAAAGCAAGCTGCGACTTCCCCAAACCACCACCACCACTAAGAGTCACCTTTGAGACCTTTTTAAATATCTCAAAAATTTTTGTTAACGCATCATTACGCCCAATAAAATTCAAATTCGGATCGGGCAGATTATTCACGGGACGCTTAACAGGGGTTTTATGGGACAGGTCTTCAAAAACTCCGTTGCGGTTGAAAACGTGATAACAAAAATTAACAGCTGCATTTGCAGCCATTATCTGATGTTTGTCTTTGTCAGGAATACCTTTATTATATCCCCAATCACAAATACCTTTAACTATGATCCATTCACTCACTCCACGCAATCTGCATATAGAATAAATTCCATAGGCTTCCATTTCGCCACCTATCGGTTTGTATTTACCAAAATCTGTCAACAACTTTGCCCTGAACTCATAATTGTTTATGAGTTTTGATCCTGTTAATATTGGACCGACAAAAACATTTGATGTCTGTCCATCGTTTAAAGTATAGTTCCAGTTGTTATGGTCTGTGAAAGCGTTTAATAATTGGAATCCAACATCTTTGGGTGTTTCTTTGTGTTGGGTGCTTGTTTCCAATATTTTTTCTGCATCATATGGTAGAATACATTTTGATACAAGTACATCACCAATTTTTTGTGTTTGCTCATCTACGCCAAATGCTATGCCCACCATTACAACAGCAACAGGATTTAGTGTTCTGATTAATTCGCCGACAAGAGGGATAGCTTCAGGGTTGCTGGGGCCTTGTTCGTTGATGTGTATGTGTGCAGCTTTGTATTTTCCAAATCTACCGATGTAATATGTTTTACCCATGATGTAGCTTTCGCTAATGCGTTCAAAGTGTTTGTTAAATGCTGTTTGTTCATGCAGGTTTGCGGTCACAAATAAAAATAGTGTTATCGGCTATACTCTCCCCAGTTCCATATTTGTTGCATAATGTGTTGATTTATTTATTCTTTTTTGTGTGTTTAGTTCATTCGTTTTTACAAGTTTTAAACTTTTTACGTTTTTTATTTGGTAACAATTAATGTTGTGGTGCGTTATTTTTGCGTGTATTTTTCGGTTATTGTGTAGTTAAATTTTGGTTTGATAGTCATTGTTGCAAAATTATTTTCATCTGTAAGTGACTGTGAAGCTATTGCATATTTGTGTGAACTATCAAAGTACAACAAAGAACTGTAACAAAAGATTGTCTAAAAAAGTTTGCGTATATGTAAGAATAAGTTTTCCGTTATGAAGAGTATGGGAAAAATTTTCTCAGTAAATTTACGTGTCAGTTGGTAAGGAACAGGTTAACAATAAATTGCGAAAGTATATGGAAGAATAGCGTCATTAAAGCCATAAATGGGTGAAAACGGCTTATTTTGAAGTTAAGAAATTGCGCGATTTCGTAAGTTATTAACTAACAGTTCCTAAACAAATATGAATACCTGTTAACTTGTAAACTGTAAAATGGTTATAGTAAAAAACGGTGTTTTTTCACGGTAAAAGCATCCATAAACGGTATTATGACACATAAAACCCTTTATACATTATCTGTAGCATGAAATACCCAAAAAGACAACCGTAAAAAACACCAGGTATTACACCAAAACTGTCATAACAAAAAACCGCAAAAACCAATTCCAAACAAATGGAAAACACTAATTAAACAACAATACCAACAAACCCATTGCAGTTTCTTTATAAATGGTGTAGAGTGGGACTCGTGCCAATTGCTATTATCAATGGTTAGTTGTTGACGTTGTATCCTGCAACTTCAACTGTCCTCAATAACGCATTCTCCTAAGCAGCGTGGTTGAATGAGATATCATTATCATGTTTTCCTCAGATTTGGTGCTAATTTCATAATCCTTAGACAAACGCCTAAAACCCAACAACCAACCAAACGTACGCTCCACACACCACCTCTTAGGCAAAACCACCCAACCCATAGACACAATCCTTTTAGAAATATCACACTTCAAACCCAAAGACAAAACAAACTCTTTAAACGTTCCCAAATAACCCTCATCACCACAAACACCAAGAATTGAGGAATACTTCTCCAAAACTGCCTTAAATACATCACAACCAGCAACTGTGTCATGTATGTTGGCTGCTCCAACAACAACTTTTAACAAATTACCCATAACATCAGTTATAATGTGTCGTTTGCGGCCCTTAATTTTTTTCCGCCATCAAACCCCATTTGCTCACAAGCAGACGTTGTTTTTACGTTTTGAGAGTCAATTAAAGCGTAACTTGGATTTTGGGTGCGTTTTGCGTTTACACGGGTTTTTTGTACTAAGAGATCGTTTAGTTCTTCCCATAGTCCGTTTTGTATGGCTCGGTTGTAAAATGAGTTTACGGTCTTATAGTTTGGGTATTCTTTGAGAGTGCATGCGCCATTGGCAGCCGGTTTTGTTTAGGTATCGCACAGCATTTACTAGTTGGCGTTTGCTTTTGTTTTTGCAGGTGTTTTCCTTTTTTTGCTCTGGTGAATATTGGTGCTATTATGCTTCATTCTTTATCAGTTAAATCACTTTCATATATCAAATGGTTTTCCTCAATAAGTTTTATACACCACTAGTTATAAACTTATTGAAGACAGCTTCTTACTTTTTACTCTTAAAATATGTAAGCCTTCATTAAAAATAAAAAATTAAAAAAATTAGTTAAGACATTAGAGATGCTAAAGCTTGTGCTTAGTATCTGCGTGGTGGTCTTCTTTTTGCATAACACTCGCGGCAGTAAACTGGCCTGCTACCGTCTGGTTTGAATGGAACATCACATTCGCTGCCACAGTCTGCGCAGGTTGCCTTGTGCATCTCTCTATTACCAAATGACATTTTTATATTTCAACTCCTACTATATTTAATACGTAAGAAACACTTCTTACAAAGCCTACTCATACACTACGCCTCTTATAAACAAATGCCTATTAACTAAACACAAACTCACAAAAATCTATTACTAAAAAAATAAACAAATAAGTGTTAATTTAAGTATATTGGACATATCAAGGGTGAAACTTGTTTTTTAATAGTCATCCTAATATAGGAAGACGCTAAGCTATATACTACAGTTTGGATTCTTGAGAAAAGAACAAAGCGTTTATACTTTCTCTGTTTCTAAAATGCAAATAAATAACTAAAAACGGAAGAGACTATTTGAGACAAAAGAAATCACCTATAGGCGAACATCTCGCCCTTGTATCAGTCAAATACAATGTTTATCCCGCAGAAGTTGTACAAGCCCTAATTAACGCAAAAGAAAATGGTAAAGCAACATGTGGCGAACTCTCTGTAGACTACCGTGGAAAAACAAAAGAAAACATAATATTTTTAATAAAAAAAGACGATAACGTCGTTGCTCAATTCAGAGTAGACGAAGCATTTCTAACACAAAACAACAACGCCTCATTTGAAAATTACATGACAACCGACAAAATACGCAAAAAAATCGCAAAACAAAACCCCGACACACTCTTTAACACAATAGCCGATCTACGCTCTGGCATGAAACACGTAAACCTCAAAGCCAAAGTTCAAGAAATACCTAAACCCGCACAAGTACACACACAATTCGGCAACACCGCCATGGTCGTAAACGCCATAGTAAGCGACGAAACAGGCACCATAAAACTCTGCCTATGGGAAGGACAAATCAACACCATAAACCTATACGACAACATCGAAATTAAAAACGCCCAAGTCTGCCTCTTCAGAGGAGAAAAACAAGTAAGACTCGGCAAAAACGGCACCCTCACAGTAATACAAGACCAAACAACAATCGCTGCAGAATAAACAACAACAAACAAAAACCTGCTACACAAACAAACTTATAGCAACTTGATTTTATATTAACAGTGGTAACCATCGTGTTTAAACCAGATTTTAATATCAGTTTCTGGTCATGTATCAAAATAGTTTACGTCTGAATTCTAGCGTGTTTATGAGTAGTCCAAAAAGGGTTGTGTGCATATCCAAGGATTTAGAGTAACAAATAGTTCTACGCGCCAAACGCTTAAGCCTTGTGCGAAAAGTCAAGTACTTACACTCAATACGCTGTGTATTCCTCTTACCCGTACACAAAATATCTTGTGGTATGACATCATGATAAGCAAAATTATCATCCGAAAAAACAGCAATGATTTCCACCTTTAGCCCCGACAATGACGCTAAAAGCTCTCGCAACACCTCATACGCTCTTGTACCAAAAACATATGCCACAATTTCGCCAGTATCATGATTTATTGCACGCCATAGTCAACAAGGGGTTTTCTTACAGTAAACCCTACCCCACATTTCACTCTATTTCAAGACGTACTTTTAGGGGTTGTTTGAGGTTTGTGTATTTTGGGTTTAGATTTGTGAGGAGGGGTTTTGTTTTTTTAAAACTGATAGGACGGTGTTTGTGCTGATGTTTAGAATGCGTGAGATGTCGCGTATGCTGCTGCTGTTTGTGGAGAGTTTTAGTACGAGTTGTTTGGTTTGGGGTTTAGCACCGTTGCTTGTGTATTTTTGTTTGAAAAGTTTTATCACATGTTTTGCATTTACAACGTGGCATTCCATTTGTTTGTTTACCCATTTTTACAACATTCTCACTATCACAATGTATGCACTTGACATCTATCTTTACCACAATAATTGCCCTCTAGACAGTCAAATATACACCACCAACCTAATAAACTATTTTGACACATGACTATAATTCGTTAAAGTTTATAAATTCACCCATAGTAATTAATTTGATATATCATGGGTTTCGCGGGCGATTTAGGGGCAGAATTTACAGGCTATTTGATGAATTTTATAATGCAGATTGCCTCAAGTGTGACATCGGCGTTTATGAGGATGTTTGGCAGAAAACCGAAGACCCTCTGCCGCCGCCCGAACAAGTTGCGGCTATGGCGAGAAATCCGCCAGTCAACAAATTATTAGCAAGCCCCACGCTCACATATGCTTACGACCCGACATGTTTCGTCTGAGGGGTTTGGTTTGAAGAATCGTGAGTGTAGTAAGAAGGACGTATTTTTGGAGTGGCGTAAAAGCTGGGCTAAGGTTAATAACCGTATGTTTGAGCGGTTGGGGTTTGAGGAACGCATTGTCCATCGTTCGTATGAGGCGCAGGGTGTAGACAAGAAGCCTATGATTCATCTGGGTTATGAGGCTGTGGAAATGGAAAAAAGAGGAATACGTACCAAGCGTGGCGACCATAATCGCGAGGTGCAACGGCGTAATGCTGAGCGTGAAGCCTTAAAAGTCGTACAGGAGCAGGAAGAAATTTTCTTGTCTGCTGAAAAGGACACGCCCATATCAGGCGAAAATCCCAAAAATGGCGAGCATACAGCAGAAAAAACCGCCATACACCTAAACAAAATAAAAGAATACTACACCGCCCTTGAAAAAGAACTATATGAACTAATATCCCAGCGTAACGAAATCCGTGATGAACTCCCGCACCTAACCTACCGCGCCGAACTCGTGGATGAACACGCCCAAAATATTGAGGTTTTGCAGGGCAAGCTTGCGGAACTACAGTAAATGCGCCAAAAGTTGAAGCTTTTGCAATGGACGCGTAAAAAAGAAGTTGACGAAACAATCAAACGCACCGAACGCGAAACCATGCGAGCCGAAGTATTTTTCAAAAACTGTTTCGGCACAGCCCCAGCCCAAGCTACCGAAGAAATTAAGCGTATACAGGAAAAAATCCGCATAATGCAAGATAATCTGCAAATCAAAAACGCCCGAATCCTTGAAATTATGGACGCCCAAGACAAAGCCCTGCTTGCCTACCACACCCAAAAGCTCCTCGCCGAAATACGCCCCGATAAACACGAAATCACCCAAATACCGGAAAACCTACACGCCCCACCCCAAACCGTCCACGAACGCCTATTACATGAACGCATCGACCGCCGACTAAACATAATCCCCGACGAAAACTTTCAAAACGTCCTCGAAAAACTCCCCCGAATACGCAAAAATCCTAACCGCCGAACGCGAAAAAACCAAAGCAATCAAACAAGAGCAAGAAAAAACACACAACCACACAATCAGCCAAAGCCGATAAAATTTACACTAACAATAATAATTTTATCCTAATTTTTACGCATAAATAAAAAAGTGAATTATCCGATACTACCACATTTTTGCGCTCTTGCTCAAACACAAAAAACAAAAAAGAAAGAATATGTGCCCATTATTTACACAATATTCCACCAAATCCAGATATGTCAATCAAATCTTTAGATATGATTGTTCCCTTGATAATGCTGTCATGGCTACCACTACTTCTTGGTATGGGGTTGTCAGAAAAATTCATCCCTATATTGTTGCCGTCAATTGAATAAGTTCCCTCATAAATTCCATTTCCGCCATAATACTGTATATAACCGTCAGGGTACGTATGTTGTATAGAGCTAAAGTATGTAACTTTGTTTCCGTCTTTAAACTCAACGTAACAAGTTCCCTCATAGTAACCAGATTTCATAATATATTCCTCAGAGAATATCTCATACTTTCCGGAAACTTTGTCATATTGCAACCCATCCTTTACTAATACCTCGTCATAGAATATTAGTAATTGTTTATTTTTTGCAAATGTTGCATAGTGGTATTCTGGTGTTCCATAGATGTCTCTAGTTATTGTTAATTGGTCACCATTTAATGTGTACTGTGCTTCAACACCACCATACGCACTGCTAGGTATCATGTGAGTTGTGACTGTAACATTATTTCCGCCTGTAAAGACTATTCTGCCATAGCCATAGCTTGTTCCAGCTAACTCGCTGTTTGTTCCTATTATTTTCCCTAATCCGTTGTTTGATCCTGTTATGCCTTCGTCGCCCAGATTTGAAACGAGAACTACCGCTCCTATTATTACTGCCACCAAAACGACGGCTATGATTGCGATGGTTTTAATGTTTAAAATAGATTTTTTGTTAGAGCCTTGATATGTATAACCTTCACTCATGTATATTTTACCTCTATAATGTGATGTATATTATTCAACTTATTATACATTTTTATTACAAAATAGATAAGTTTTAAAGAAACGCTTGCGGGTGGAGGGCGCAACAATGTATAATATAATTGGCAAATGATACAGTCTTATAAATTGCCCCATTTTTCAAGAAAAATTAAAGTATGCGCGGAAAATGTCGCTAAAAATTTTTTGTTAATTATTTCAAAAGAAAACAGAAAATATAATGCCAAAATAACAAGCATGAACAAGGCAGTGCCAACAATTTATCAACGTTCGCTACGAGGCGTTACGCGCTAAAAGTGCGGTAGTGCTGAACTGCTCGGCAACTGCCCCGTAACGCCCCAAAAAGGGCGATTCTACCGAGCCTCTACGCTCACACCGACCAAAGAAGGACGGGGACAGTATTAAAAAGTGGCTTGAAATTTTTCATCACTTATATTATAATGAATGCAACAGTAAAAAATTATGCGCCATTGTGCATTTAAATGGTTGCTTGGACTGCATAGAATAATGAGGGAAAGGGTATGATTATGTGTCTGTTGGAAATTATGTGCCAAAATCAAAGTATCAAAGTGTTAATGAAGCGGTAAAATGGAGTGTGAACTTGATATCAAAGCATCTTTTTAATCTTGGGGAACGCAAAGGGGAATTT
>JAITMO010000017.1 GCA_031277345.1 Candidatus Bathycorpusculum soli | reverse complement strand
ATATATTTAAGGATACTCTTTGAACTTAATATTGATGAAAAATAAACAAAAATATAACTCTGTTTCAGGCGGTAATTAGTTTTTTTACTGCATTGACAAGTTTTTGGTTATCTTTGTCTGACCGTACGGTTACGCGGAAGTATGTATTGTCTAGGCCTACAAATGTGCAGCAGTCTCGGATTAACATACCCATTTTTGCAAGTTCTTCTTTGATTTTTGTTGAGGTTATTTTATTGTTAGTTATCTTTACGAGTAAAAAGTTTGTGTCTGAGGGAAAAACGTGCAGTTCAGGGATTTCGTTGAGTTGTTTGGAGAAGTTGATGCGTTCTTGTGTGATTATGTGTTTAGTGTTTTTTATGAATTCTTTATCGCTAAAAGCGGCCAATGTAACAAACCCAGCGAGACTGTTTATGCTCCACGGCTGGCGTACGTCTAAGAGGTTGTTTATTAGATTTTTTGCAGCTATGCCGTAACCAAAACGTATGCCAGGCATGCCGTAAAATTTGGTTACTGAACGTATGACAAAGAGGTTTTCGTATTTGTTTACGTATCTTGCCATGGTTTCTGTTTGTTCTTTACCGGTAAATTCGATATAATTTTCGTCTATGCTGAAAATTACATTCTTTTTTTGGCAATATTCCACAAGATCAAGCATTTCATCTTTAAAGTACAATCTACCTGATGGACTGTGAGGGTTACATATAGAAACAATTTTGGTGTCAGATGTTATAGCTTTTTTGATTTTTTCATTTTCCATACTAAAATCAGGCGGCAATTGTACGTAAATTGTTTTTCCACCTATACGTAATGCTGCTTTTTCGTATTCAGAAAAAGACGGCACAGGCACTACGGCATTAAACCCTGCTTTTGAAAAAATTTCTGTAATCATATAAATAAGCTCAATTGAACCATTGCCCAAAATAATGTTGTCAGCAGTTACACTAGGCTGGTTGACATAATCTGCAATACTTTTATGCAACTCAACTGGGTTGGGATCAGGATAGAATTTTATAAGTTTAGCATTTTCTTTTACCGATTCAAGGGCTTTAGGTGAAGGCCCTAAATGATTTATCGGACCGCTGAAATCTAGTATTTCTTCAAGTGGAACATTATATTTTCTGGCAAAACCCCAAATGTCTCCGCCATGACTTACAAACCTACGTTCTCTACATTCACTATTTATCAATTTTTTGCTCCTCCATCAAGCTTGAGATTTTTTTCTCTACCTGTAAATGCGCTGTATAATGCGCGTTATATTGGTTGACTACTTTATACAACCAATAAATTACCCCAAATCCTAGCGTTAATATGGTAATTATTATGTACGTTTTTATGTGTATCGTTTGTGTCATGAATATACGCTCTGGGAAGAGTTGAGTAAGAAACTTATCTTGCTCATTTTCGTGTAAAACTAGATCTTTAGTTAACAAGTATGTAAGTATGAATAGTGGGATTATTAGAATAATTGACACAGTCCAAATTTTTGCATTCATTTTCTGTAATGGTTTATTGGTTTTTAAAGAGATTTCATTTTGGTTTTGCAGATGTTGGGTTATTTGTTTGTTTAGAGCTTCTTCTTTTTTGAAGTAATTGTTTCGATTGTTGATTAAACGATAAATCATTGGAAAAAAGACTACTCCGAAGGTGACTATTGTACCTAAGAACCACATGGAGAACCAAATTTTTTGGTCTTTTTCCAATGAAGTGATTTTTTGGGTTTCCATGTTGCGCATCAATCTGTTCAAATCATTTGATATAATGGTGGAGCAGCCAAACTTTATAAGTTCTTCCATTTAGGTTAATGAGTAGAATGAGTCATAAACAAATGCTGGTTTCCATTGTCATTCCTTTGTATAACGAGGGTCAGACTATAGGGAACGTGATTGAACGTGTTCAAGCAACCATGAATTTGATGGATTTGAAATACGAAATTATAGTGGTTGATGACCATTCATGTGATGATTCTCTTATAGTTGCTAGAAGGTATCCTGTGCGGTTGTATAGTTTATTAGTGCATGTGGGTAAGGGTATGGGATTACGCACAGGGTTTGCCAAGGCTATAGGCAATTTAGTGGTAACTATTGATTCAGACGGGTCACATTTGCCTGAAGAACTGCCAAAGTTGCTTTACCCAGTCTTAAATGGTAAAGCGGACGTGGTTATTGGTTCACGTTATCTTTTTCAGAAAAAGGTGGATGCTAAAAGGCTTAATGCATTTGGGGTTAGGATTTTTAATTTAATCATTCAGATGTTCGTAGGCGTTTATGTTACTGATTCTCAGTCGGGTTATAGAGCAATGAGGCGGGAAGTTATAGAAGTTCAACATTTGAAGTCATTTGGATACGAAATCGAAGCAGAAATGTTGGTAAAAACAGTTAAGAGTGGCTTTCGAGTGTTTGAGGTTCCAATAAGTTTTAAACAACGCGTTTTCGGAGTGTCTGGTGTTGATTATTTACGTGATGTTTTTAAAATTTTTGTTTCGATAGTTTCTGCGCGTTTGAGGGGTGTGTAAATTTGGCTGACGTTTTACCTAAGGTGTCGGTGATTGTATCTTCGATGAACAATGAGGAGACAATTGAAACATGTTTAGAGTCATTGTTAGCACAGAATTATCCTAAAGATCACATAGAGATTATTTTAGTAGACGGCTGTTCAAAGGATAAGACCGTTCAACTTGCAAAAAAGTATCCAATTAAAATTTATCAGACTAAGTTAAATTGCCCAGCAGCTTACAATTATGCACAAAAAATTGCATGCCATCCAATTTTGGGTTTTGTAGATTCTGATGCCAAAGTTGAGGTAAATTGGTTACGTAAGTTAGTAACTCGTTTAGATGATGTAGATGTAGGCGGGGTTAGTGGTTCTATTGATACGTGGAATGCAGATAATGCGTGGGCAAGAAGCATTGGGTATGAATTAAGAGCACGTTATAGTCGTATTGGCAGGTACACGGGACGTATAGCCAC
>JAITMO010000206.1 GCA_031277345.1 Candidatus Bathycorpusculum soli | reverse complement strand
GGATAAATATTGGGAATGGTTTTTGGTTTGTTTGGGGTGTGGGGTGTTGTTTGTTGTTTGGTTAGTAGTGGTGGTGGTTTGGTTGTTTTTGTGTTTTGTTGTTTTGGGTATTGTTTTTTAGGTGTTTAGTGTGTTAGCTGTTGTTAGGTTGACAGCATTGACTGAATAGTAACGTTTTATTTATAGCATGTTTAAATATTGTGCTATGTTGTTGATTGTTTTGTGTAGGGCGAGTTTTGAGTGTTTAAGGTTGTTGTGATCAGGGGTATTGAGGGTTTTTGTTGGGAGAATTTTGAGTTTTTGCTAAGTTTTGTTTCAGCTGAAAAACAGAAACGTATTAGAAATTTTCGTTCTTTTATGGATGCTACGCGTTGTTTGTTGGGGGATATTTTAGTTCGTATTTTGTTGTGTCGTGTTACAGGACTTGGTAACAGTAAACTGGAGTTCGGGGTTAATTTTTATGGTAAACCTTTTTTAGCTAATGTTTCTGGCGTGTATTTTAATGTGTCTCATGTAGGTGATTGTGTTGTTTGTGCGGTAAGTGATGTGCCTGTTGGTATTGATATTGAGGTTGTGAGGTCTGTTGATGTTGTGGGCGTTGCTGAGCGTTTTTTTACGTTTGATGAGCAAGCGTATGTTCTGTCTGCTTCAAGGAGTGTAGTGTTACAGAGGTTTTTTGAAGTGTGGACAAAAAAGGAGAGTATAATGAAATGTCATGGCACGAGTTTATTTGAGTCTTTGTCTTCTCTTAGTGTACTAAGAGTTCCAGAAATGGAGAATTGTTTTTTTCACAGAGTTTATAATGCGGACGGTTTTGTTTGCTATGTGTGTTTGAATAAAGACGAGATGCCATTGTTAGAGGTTGTAGATGTTAAGTGGTTATTAGAACAGGTTAGGTTTTGGTGAGATACAACCTTGGCTAATTTGATTTGTTAATGTTATTGGTTGTTGTTTTTGGGTTTTGGGATATGTCCCATGTTTGCAAATGTTATTAAATAGTTTTTAAATGTGTTTTCAGTTATGGTTGGGCATTGTATGTTTGTGTCTTTGAGTAGGGTATCGGTGTTTGTGGTATCTATTTTGGCTTGTGTGTTTGAGTAACGTTCAGTTAGGTTCTCACCAAGTTCACGTTTGTCGGTAAATAGTCTTGTTAGGATGCTTAGGGCATTTTGTTGTGGTGTATATGTGGTTAGTTGATTGGTCCACTCATGATAGGGTATAGTTTTTATGTTGTATCCCGCGTTTTTTGTGTAAGTATATATTGTTTTGAAATGTGTTGGGTTTCTGTTTATGAGGTTGAAGCATTGGTTAACTGCTTTTGTTTGGCGGGTTATGTGCACTATTGCATTGCTTACATAGTCCACTGGAGTGAGTGGAAGGCACACGTTAATGTCAGGTGATGTTTGCATTTGGATGCAACCGACGATTGTTCGACTTACCATATCTTCTAACTTCCAAATGTTTTCGTTTGCAGATGGTGTAATTTCACCTGGACGATGTATGGTAGTTTTTAAACCACGTGTTTGTGCTATTTGCACTAGTTTTTCGGCTACCCATTTTGTTTCCGAATATCCTAAAAAGTATCCTTTAGAGTTTGTTAGCGGATCAACTTCTAGGACTGTTTTGTTAAAGTAAGCAGGGTTATCGTAGACGCTATAGGAGGAGATGTAATGGAAGTATTTTGGGTTACCCGTGCATGCAAAACGTAGGCATTCTATTGTGCCATTTACGTTTGTTTGTTTTAGTTGATTGTAGGGAAATAGAAAATTTAGTATTGCACCATTATGGTATATTGTGTCTATTTTGTTACAAAGTTCATTGTAGAGATTGTTTTCTATACCTAAATGAGGTTTTTGCAGGTCACCAGGTATTGCTGTTAATTTGTTTCGGTATTGTTCTTGCCAACAATTAAAGAATTGCATATTTTTGATGATACGTTCCATTGCTTTTTGCTGGTTTTCTGCTCTAACGTGACAGTAAATGTGTATGGGTTGTGTATTGTATTGGCTAATTAGAGCTTTAATTAGGTAGGCTCCTAAAAATCCGGTGCTTCCGGTTAGAAATATATTTTGACATTGTTCGGGTTGTAGCGTATAGTTTTGTTGTAGCTGTATTGCATTATCTAGGGTACATTCTGTTTGTAGGTCAAGTTGTTTTGGCGTCTTACCTTGCAGCAATAAATGGATATGAAGAGATAAATCGTTTATAGTTAATGCTGTTGTAAGTTGTCTTATATCTATTGATATTCCAGTTTGATGTTCTAGTTTGGTTAACATTTCAATTATCGTAAGCGAGTTCGTGCCTAAATCTGTAAAAAGTGTATCATCGTCAAAGTCTACGTAATCAACAAATTTTTGAAATACACCTCGCACACATGCTTTTATTTCATCTATAGACGCGTTTGAAGACAGACTTATTTGAGATACATCACCATCATCAAGTGTGTTTGCAGTGTTGGCACGTGAGGTTTTTATGCTGTATAGAATATGTAGCTTGTTTTGTTCGTATAATTTTTTGATAGTGCTTATTTTGATTTTTCGGTTATCGGTACGTGGAAGAGTATTTTTTTGAACAAAAACTATGTCGTTAAAGGAGAAATTGTATGCTTTAGCTACAGCACGGTTAATGTCACGAATTAAGGTGATAAATTGGCAATCATCACTTTCTATACACAATATAGGTTCTTCTTTGCTATCGGTCTGTATAGAAAAAATACTTAGAACATCTTTAGGCAATGTTGGACATTGCTGTTGTAAAAGCATAGAAATGTCGTTTGGAAAAATATTTTTACCATTAACGATAATCATTTCTTTAAGACGACCAGTAAGATAGAGCTCACCTTTATAGATTAAACCCATATCACCTGTACGATAAAAGAAACCATTAACACCTTGAATAGTTGAAAAGAAACGTCTAGTTTCAGCAGGATTTTTCCAATAACCCTGGCAAACACTATTACCTTGAATATAAATTTCACCAATTTCGTTTTCTGCACAAGGAACCCCATTTTCGTTTACAGCCACAATTTTCAAATTGTCTAAGGGTTTACCTAAACTAACTATTGTTTTTGAATATTTATTTTCAGTTGGAATAAAATGTCCAGTCAAATAGCTATCAACATCAATTTTTTGATGTCTATATAAAAGAGGAGATAACGTAGCAACGCAAACACATTCAGATAAACCATAACCAGCAGCAAACGAGTTTTGCGAAATATTAAATAACCCACAAAATTTCTCTATAGTGTGAGCATATACAAATTCTGAACCATTAATTAGAAGAGTTACATGGGATAAATCATAATTTTTAGAGCTTTCTTTACTTACAAGCTTTGTACATACCTCATAAGCAGAGTTGGGTGCCACAGTTATATTAGCTTTAAAATCAGAAACAGCCTTTAACCAAACCGTGGGCTTTTGTAGAAAATGTAGCGTAGATATAAAGTATGCAGTACCTACTTCAGCCAGCATAGGAATAAATATAGACACAATCAAACCAATATTATGATAAAATGGAACCCAAGACACAATATTATAATCACGTGTAAAATCAAACGCAACCCTACAATTGTCAAGACAATTCATAAGATTACCATTTGTCACCATAACACCCTTAGGCTCAGAAGTAGAACCAGAAGTATACTGCAAATAAACAAGATCATCCTTTTGCGGAACATAAAAAGGCTGATAATCACCATGCTTAACTATTTGATCAGTATATACACGCTTCAAAGTTAAAACATGTATAAACGCTTTCTTAAGAAGAGTAGTTTTAATATTCCTTTTTGACTCTTGCTCCAAACCATAATTAGATATAAGAAATTTTGGCTGACAAGACTTAAGCGCAGAAATAAAACGAGACAACTTAGCCTCATCAACAGGCGGAGGAATCACAGTAAACACAACACCCTCCAACATACAACCCAAAATAGCATAAATCGTACCAGGATCCTGCATAGAAAAAATAATAGCCCTATCACCCTTTCTTGCACCCCTCTCTTTTAACGTCGCAGCCATATCACACGCACAACCATAGAGTTGCTGCATACTAATTTGCCGCATACCAAAAAACCCCCCACTAATACTACAATCCAAAAAATTAAACACACAACGCTCAGGATTATTCTTTACACCCATGTATAAATAGTCAAGAACACTCAACATAAAATTACCACATCAACAACAAATTATAAAAACGCGCCACTACGACATCGCAAACAAAACTTTTTAACAACCCTACCACACTTACCACAAAAACCAAAAACTCGATAACACACTTCCTAACAGACAACATCATCAAACAACCAAACCAATACAACAATTTCTTACAACCCCCAACATCATCATTTATTAATGTATCATCATCCAAAAACAAAAACACCAACAAAAACCACACAACCCAGATTACAATACCCCCAACAACTAATGTCTAAACTACTCAACACAACACAACCATTTCCACACTAACCAACCAACAAAACAATAAACTAGAAAACACAATGGGAAAAGAACAATGAAAACAAAATGTCCCTATATGTGGCAAAGAAGGACGAATACAACAAAGAGGAAACAGCAAAAGAATACAACACTACACAGGGTTCAAAGAAGGCAAACGTATCTACTCTTATCATAAACTGGAAGTAAATGGAAGTAAACAGTTGGAATTAAAAACCCTCAAACTAAACCTTAATAACAAATTTAAAGCGGGCCGTGAGGTCTTCGCTAGCCCCGACATACTTTTATACCAATTTTTCATAAAAAACCCCTTTTTTTATTCAAAAAAGAAAATAAAATAAATCAAAAACAAATATATAAAGGTGATAATTTTTTATTTAAATAAAAACACCCTCAATATATAAGAAATATTCAACGTTATTTGCACTCATTACATCACACAAACAATAAAATGATGTAACTTTACAGTTTATCCACTACCAAACAGTACAACCCATTCTAAAAAAACAACAGCACACATATCTACAAAAATGCCCCCTTGCTATTTACACCAATCTTTTTTAAAAATCAACTAATCTACAAAATACAAACAAAAACCAAACACCTAAAAACAACAAACAACACTAAACAGGCACCCAAAAAAATTATTAAACACCAACACATTACCATAATCATCCAGTGGACATCATGACCATAACCTTAGAGCAAGAAAACAACGAATTCGATGAAGCAAAAAAACAAGTTTTAGACTATCTGGAAAAACGTAAACATGCACACACTAGCGATGTATTATTTAATTTAGACTTTGACCCAGAATTACTCCTTGAAGTTTTAGATGCTCTTGAAAGCGAAGGCAAGGTTGAAGGCAGAGATATCCAACTACCCAAATAAGAATAAAAACAAAATATTTCCTATTGCTGGAACACAAATTTATTTTTCCGCTGCAACCATTGTCGCTCGAAGTGTGGAAAAAGTAACTAAACCAATAAAGGGTTCTAGCGCACACAGAACACAATTAATAAAAGTTGAAGATGGCTTTTTTGTTATAGGTAGAGACTGGCATTTTAAGAAACGATAACATTAAAACAGTTTGAAAAGTGTTGAAAAAATTGGTAAATTGAAAACAACCTGTTTTATAATTAAGTCATTCCAAAATATTTCAAAGTGGCCAATCAAAAACAATCAAGCAAACATACATGTTGATGTTTTTTAAAAAACCAATTTTGATTAATAAGCAGATAGCCTTCTTCTACTTTTGCCGTTTGTTGTCTATGTGCACTTGAACCTTTAATTGATAGTTCTTTTTTCAATACGTCGTGCAAAAACTGGCAACAAAAAATAAATCAACTATACAGCAGCAGAAAGATTTGTATCCACTCTGAAAATTACCCTTGTTATTATTTGGTTTTTGGTTAAATGTCACGACAACCCACTTTGTCCTCAGTTTTAAGGGCATTTAAAGCCTCAAGAACTCTAGTCTGCAAAAACCGTTATGCCCATATTTTCTACGATGCTATCTACGATGCCACTATGGATATTAAAACCGATCATTACCTCGTTTGGTCGCACACGATAAAACGGCTCAGACGTATTCCGCTCTTTACACGCTTCAATTATCTTCTCAATACCCCGTCCCCAAGCTTCAATCTGCCCCGAACGGAAAAAACATTAGCAACCAAAGATTATACGGCTTAGAAGTATGTGGCGCAAACAAATCCTCAATTATCCAGCTTTCTGGTAATTTTCCATCATTGTAAATCAACACCTTATCATGGTAGATATGAATATGAATGTGTTGCCTGTGCTGTAATCTTTGTGAACAATCGCATTTAACACTGCCTCACGAAACGCCGAACGTGGAACTGGATAGGTTTCTATTCGTTGAATACCCTTGTAGCTGATAATTCCTTTAAAGAGAGTATTTCAAAAGGGATTATGTACAAGGTTCCAAATATCCTCTCTTGAGCCATTGACATGAAAACGGGCAAACAAAAAAAACAGTCAAATCAATCTCGATTTACTACGCCCTAATAACTGAAATAAGCTTAAAAACAACTGTTTTAAAGGGATTTAGATGGTGCCAAGGACAGGGTTTGAATTAAGTTGACAGGTGAAATCACCCGCTACACTCTTCATTTTTTGAGCGGTGATTTGTGTATCAACTGATTTGTTGTACGTTCAACGGTTAAACGTTTTATTTAATGTCATCAATAACCCATCGTCCCTTTTTCCGTGATCCTTCGCGATGTAACTGTCCGTTGGCCTGATGTTTTTTTAATTCACGATAAATAGTGATTTTTGGTCTGTCTGTAAGTTCAACAAGCTGTGGAATCGTCACATCAGGATATTCCTTTATCACATCAAGAACCGATTTTATCGCCCCATTTATCTTCTCATTTAATAAGATAAATGCCTCCTCAAAGGGAAATGTCACAACCGTAAAACTCTGGGTAAACTCAAAAACTGAACGATCATAAACCTTCAAAATACGACTCAATCCTGACCCGATTTGCTCCACAAGTTCCATATCACGAAATACACACATCAACTCACGATTACGCGGCATAGACCGACACTTAAAAAAGTCCACTTCACTTAAACCCTCAACCAATCCCCCACAAGAAGTCACGACAACTCTATCAGAGAAAAACTCTACAAGAGGAAAACCTTTTACATAGTCATTGTGAACAATAGCATTTATCACCGCTTCACGCAAAGCAACAGTATTTACCCGCTCTCGCTCAAGACGTTTCTTAGACGTTATTTTGGCAAATGTCCTGTTCTCTGAATCCAACCTATCCAAAAGACGTTGGGTTGCAGTTATCAGACAGCAATTTCCGTATTCTCGTGTTTCAAGCAAATCAACTTTATCCGTTCCAGCATATACTGCAACTTTAATTGATACCCCATTTTGATCAGCGAGCAGATATGCTGCATAATTAAATTCGCCACTGCTTTGTCGCAAATCCAAACTTTCGATAAATTGTTCTGTCGGTTTGAGGCTTTTTTCTTCGTAGTAAATACGAAGTTGCTTAAAGGTTAGATTTTGACGTGGTGAGGTCATTATTTGAAGCGTAATCTGTTGACGTTTGGCAAGTAAATCTTCAATCATTTGCTCACTCATATGTTGTGAGGAGCTACCTACGCGAATAAAGCAACCTTGTTCGGTCATGCCAAATTTACGAATGTAATATGGACGTTGTCGTCCAGCTGAAACGATAACACGAATTACATCTTTGTCGTCAATTTTTTCTAAAACAACATCGAACAGTCCAAGCGTTTGGGGTTTTATGTTGTTTTTGATACGGTCTACAATTTTAAGCTGTACTGTATCGGGGTTTGAAATTCCAGTGACCTCTCCACTGTTATCTATGCCAAGAACTATTTCCCCACCGCCAGCATAGTTTAGAAACGATACTACCGACCGCTCAAACCGATCATTTAGTTCCCGTTTATACTCTATGCGATTATTCTCCAACATTTACGACCACGGTAAAGGTTACTTTATCTTCTCATTTATCTTCCATGTGGGGAGATAAATCTTTTCGTAACAAAAAAACAGCCTTGACCCACAGGAGTCTTGATACATGGAAAAATCTTGGGAAGGTATGTTGGTGGGGACGGTTGTGTGAATGGGGTTGTGTTGCGGTTGAGGTGGTGGTTATGTTTTAAAAATTTGGTGGGTGTTGTGTTTGTGGTTTAAACTAAGTTGTGAAAGAGACAACCGTTACAAGTGGTCGTTGGTCAAGGGGAAACTCGTATAAACTTGTGGGAAGCTCTGGTAAATGTGAAATAGGTCTTTTATATTGGTTAAGAGTGTAAATGGGGTTTAAATTGGTTTATAGTGTGTGAAAAACATGGGAAACTTGTGGGAACAGTTTGTTTTGTGATTAAGATATTGTGATAATTGTTAATTTTGTGTCAGATTTTTATTTACAATTCATATTAACTGAAAAGTTGTGTGTGGCACTTGTTAAGTGTACTTAATTCCCCCCATTATAATATGCGGATATTTTTTATCCTGTTTCCCACTTTTCGTTTCCCACTCTTGATTATGTGATACAACCAATGAATTGCGTGTAATACAAGATTTAAGACCATGTAGACATTATAATCTACTGACGGATGTTGAACACACTAAAATGAGTGACATTCACAAGGCGAATTATTTAGATGAAAAAAGCGAAATTGATGCATTAGTGCTAAAAATAAAAAAGAATATAAGTTTATGTAATCCATTGGATTTGATGAATTGTTCTTACCTACACACGTTTATGACTCATGTAAACAAGTTTTCTGAACTCGACTATACATCAGACGAAAATATGATTGGTCGAACTACAGAATATATACAAAGTGTTTTAGTTTCTTCCGAAAACCATTTTAAACAAGGTTTAAACGACCAAAACGTGTTATTTAATACGATATTGGCTGATATCAAAGAACTTTATGAAAAAATTATGCACTCATGGTTTTTTTCTTCGTGCAACAAATATTTAATTAAATCTAACCCTGATATAGCTGCAGATATAAACGTGTTACAGTTTATTGTAGAGATGCAGTTAGTGTCTTTTGTTCGGGGGTACAGATATCAATTTTTACAGCTTGAACATTTGCGAAATTTATTGCCATCACACAATCCTGTTTTAAGAGCTTTATTTGATATGTCTGCCGAAGACATTATTAGTGGATTAGAAAAACTTCAATATTCATTAGGACAAGCCAGATTAGACGCTAAAAATAGTTTAAACGAACTGTATGACGGTTATGTTAAAGCTATCGCACAGGACGAAAATAAAGAAGCATATATAAGTCGAATACATTGCGACGCTTTGCCAGTTTTTGAAAAAGTTATAGGGATTTCACGTAACAATGTGACCTCTGTAACTGGTTGGAATGATAAATTTATTAATGCACTCTCTTTAAGTTTAAATGAAGATAACAGTTTTTTTAGCGATAAGGAATTTTCTGGCTGGCCTCTTTTAGAATTACCTGTTCATAAAAAACCATTTATAAAAATTGAGAATATTTCTTACTGTTTTGAGTATTATAGCTTATTTGACCATATATACAGAATAATCCAAAAAACAATCAAAGAATTAAAACCAGATTATGAAGATAAATGGGCAAAGCTTCAACAAGATGCAAGCGAAACAATGGTTGAGAATATTTTCAAAAAATTACTGCCTGGATGCATTACTTATCGTAGTAATTATTATCCAAGAAAGGAACGTCAAAAAAATTGGGTTGAAAACGATCTTATTGTTTTATATGACAATACATTAATAATCGCGGAGGTAAAAGCGGGTTCATATACACATATACCAGCTGTATTGGATTATCGGTCTCACATAGACTCTTTAAAAAATTTGATAGAAAAAGCTGATCATCAATGTGATCGCACACTACAATACATAAATAGCGAAAAAGAAGTTGCGATTTACAGTAAGGATAAAAAACTAAAAGGTCATATAAAAAACGCGGATTACACGTATATATACACGTTTTCTGTAACAGTTGATAATTTTAATGAATCTGCTACAAAAGCGGAAAAATTAACATTTTTAAAGTTGAAAAGTAATTCTATCTCACTATCTGTAGATGATTTAATGGTCTACGCGGAATATTTTACATCCCCTTTGTATTTTCTTCATTTTTTGGAACAGAGAAAACTTGCAATCCAAACACCAAAAATTGCTTTATCTGATGAATTAGACCATTTAGGTCTGTACATAGAACATAATGTGTATTCTTTAAAGGCAAAGTCTCTTAGTCAATATGATAAAGTTACGTTTACTGGTTATAGATACAAACTTGATAATTATTTTAACAGGCTATGTGATTCATCGTTGGATTCTAAAAAACCTCAACAACCAATTCCTAAAATGATAAAGAACATAGTTGATTTTCTGGATACGGCCAAAATTCCAAACCGTTCTTATTTATCTAACTTTTTATTGAATATGCACTCTGAGGCGCGAAATGAGTTTTCAACTTATTTAGAGAAAAGTCTTGTTCATCAAAAAGAAAAAAAGTGTATGATGCCTGTAAGCGCTTTTGGAGACGTTAGGTACTGTGTTTTTATACATCAATCAGACATAGCACAGATGAATTTTAGTGAGAAAAAAACTTATGTGTATTCAAAAATTTTGAAGAATAAAGAAAAAAACCGTGTTTGGCTCGATTTATTCTTTGATGTTGGTGACAACTTGTTTAACATTAATTTTTATGTTTGTAAACCTGAGGATGTAGAAAACGATAAAGACAAATTGTTATCGTGCGATGAAACTTCTAACATAATAAATAGCTGTCATAAACAAACACGTAAAAAAATTGCACCGAACAAACCTTGCCCTTGTGGGAGTGGTAAGAAATATAAAAAATGTTGTAGACGTCTGTAAGCACATGAACTCGGCTTAAGACTTTTTGACAGTAAATAGTTTCATAAAATGGTTAACTATGTTTGTGGTTTTTGATTTTGATTTGGTGTTTTTTTTTTGTTATATGTTCTAGTTCGTTTGTAAATACTCCAAAGCTGTGTTCTTCTTGGTTTTTACGTGCACATAGGTAGGTTTTGTTTTTTACGTTTTTGAGTCTAAAGTGCCAGCCTTCACTTGCATGTTTTAGAATTAAACGCTCCTTCTCTAAACCATCAAAAGACAACAAAACATCATACCCCCATAAGCATTATCGTTTTGTAAAGTTGTTTTAGATAGAGACTTGTTACATAATTCAAAATCTGTCATAGCTGGCTCAAAACTTGTTTAATTGCTGCTGTTATATAAAAATGGTTCATCCATTATAGTTGGTGTTGTTTGGTTATTTTTGTTGTTGTTTTGTTGTCGTGCATTAAGTAGTGTGTCCCATTCGAAAGGGGTTATGGGTTTGTTTGTTTTTCGTGTTTTATTTCATCTGCCTGTTTGTTGTTTGTTGTTATTGTTATGTTGTGTTATTTTTATAAAGTTATGTGTGTATATGACGCATATAAGGTTGGATGCA
>JAITMO010000162.1 GCA_031277345.1 Candidatus Bathycorpusculum soli | reverse complement strand
ATACAGCTAGTTTTGGTGGCGGTGTATATTGTTTTTGGGGAGGTTCTTTTGATTGGATAGGAGGAGAAATAAATGGTAACACAGCATATAATGATGATAACATATGCAATTATTATTAAATAATTTTTTCCTAAAAAACAAATAAACAGATAGAGGTGAATAATTAATGAACAATGAAGAAAAAATAGAAGCAACACAAAAAGCACGATACAAAGAACAAAACACAGAAAAAACAACAACCAAAAAATAACACAAAACAAAAATACCAACAACCAATACATAACACAGAACACACATGGAAATAATAAACACCATAGCAACAATACTTGGCAGCGGACTACTAAGCGCCACAATAACAATCTACTACCAAAAAAGAACACATATAAAACAAATGGACTATGAAACACGCCAAAAAACATTAGAAACATTCAAAAAAGCATACGCAAGCATCTCACGCCTATACGAATACACAACAGCCTACAGCAACAGTAAAAAAACAGGAAAAAAACGCATCTGGATCTTTGAAAAAGGAACACAAGAAGAACGCACCACAGACGAAATAAAAATTATGTACCAAAACGAATACAACACTTTTATAAAAATTTTCATACAACCAAAAAATGAAGGCTACGAACTATTCATCACACAAAAAATGGTAAACAATCTTGAATGTTTCTGGAGAAACGCACGAGAATTCAACGAAAACACAGAAGCACTAAATGATAAAACAAAAATTGAAGAATTCAACAGTCAAGCATTAAAAACAACTGATTGTATGGAAAAAATGTTCGGATTAACCAATAGATAAAAAATAAGGATAAAAAAATATGATGTCTAAATCTAAATTTAATATGCGTTTTTTAGGCATTGACGCCAACATCATAAAACTCTACGATCCAGTTTTAGGTTGGGGCGTTAACATTCAAGTCTCACCCAAAGGCATCCACTGTACAAAATGCGACACAGACAACTGCATACACATAGAGTTTGCTTTAGCACAGGCAGAAGTTGCCAATACTGTGCGAAAAATGCAGAAGCAAGGATGGAACCTGCCAGATGTCTGATGGCAAAGCAGGTAAAAACCGGGAAGAAATCGAGATTCAGGTGGAAATAGCACAAATTAATTGTAAACAACAATACAATAGCGTGGTTAACTCCATAGGTGTTGCAGTTAGTGCTGCGGTTGTTTCTGTGTTACTGAGTAATACTGTATTCATGTCATGGGTTTTACAAAATAATTTATTGTGTTTGGCTATTGGTTTGTTAACAGTCCCATTTATCGTCTTCATAATTCTTCAATGGTTGTATAACTGTCGTTGTAACAAGGCTTTTGTAGAGATACGCGAAAAATATCATTTAACACAGAAAATTAAAAGTTCAAAATGGGAAAAACTTTGTAAAAAATTAAGCTGTAAGAAAAAAGATGAAGACAGAAAAGAATAAAAAATCAGGAAGGCTGGAGTCTGCCCGATCCACAACCAAGATTTTTATTCATTTGAGTTAGGGTACCACTTCTACTGTTTTTTAATGGAAAAGTGGTACCCCGCAATCTTGTTGAAACAATATTAAATTTTTTATTGCAGCGTTAGTTGCCCTTTTTCGTATAGTTTTTGCTACCGCCTCAAGCGCCGGCAAAATACTAATCAACCGCTGTAGTGCTTTGTCTGCTGAGGCATCCTTTTCTATTGTTGTGTCTGCTAGGCGGATCAGGGGGTAGACTTTGTGCATTGCTTCAATTAGGCGGCCGGATGCTTTAGATTCACTGCCATACTTATGATAGATTTTATCAGCATTATACCCCATCAACGTCTTCTTCACCTCATGGCCAACCCGCGCGTCAATAAGCGCGTCATTAAATCCATCCCACAGGCACTTAGGACTAAACACTGAAACAACATCAAGTTTAGCACAGGAGATCACACCGGAAACAACCTCACCAATAGAAGCACTGTTTAGTACACTCTCACGCCCCATAAATAATGGCTCGCCAACCGGACCTTTCCGTAAAAAGTCTAATATCAAAAAATGAACAGTACAGTTCCTGTGAGCATTTTGATTTTAACATGCTTTTCTTCCACGTCCACCCATTTATATTACCGCCATTTTGTGACAAATATACTAACATTACTCTCATAATATGCACGATGGGTGATTTTCAAAAAATGCTCAAAATAGAATAAAAACTAAAAAATTTAACCTTTTAAACTGCTCTATGAAGGTTTAAGCATAATTTGATCGAAAAATAGAGAAAAGAATGCGAGTTTAATTTGTTGGTTTAGTTGGTGTTGGCGGTTTGTTTGTTTTGTATTGGCAACTTTAGTTAAACCTTATAGGGTGGTTGCGAGTTTTTTTGCTTCTTGTAGTGATGGTTTGTCGTTTATGTCACCAATGTTTATCACTCCGCCTGCTAACACTTTGCCCTTATTGGTCCATTTTAGGTAGTTTAATATGCTTTCATAATAGTTTACGATTAATGCAAAGTTTTCGGGGTAGTCTCCTTCTGCTGCTATGAGCATTACGCATTCTTTGTGTGGGGTGTTGTATGTGCCGTTTTTAGAGCTTGCTTCTGTTACAGCATAAAGTCTATCAAAAGCGTTTTTGAGATACGCTGTCCAGCCCCAACAGTAAAGAGGAGACGCAAACACTACTACATCGGCATCAATGTATTGTGGATAAATTTTATCCATGTCATCATGCTGAGCACACGGGTAATTAATATTTCTGTTTTTGCCACCTCTCTGACAACCCTTGCAATGTTTAATGTTCATGTCGCGAAGGTCAAACTGTTTCACAATATGTCCAACAGAAACAGCTCCTTCAACAAACGCATCAATAAGCATATCAGTATTTCCACCAACTCGTGGACCGCCATTTAAAACAATAACTTTTTTAACCATACCAATTAACAACCTAACATACTCTTAAACAATTGACCTATTTCACGCTTTAGCCACAAACTCACTTAAACAGTAACATGTTTTAGAAAACAATCATTTTCAAAAAAACATTCCGTGCAAAGTTTTTCAGGCAAACACTTAAGCAAATCCACACCAAATCAACCGCTTTATTAACACTTTCATACTTTGACATATAGGTCACTTCTTTCTTTAATTGTGTTGTGTTGCATTGTGCGCTGCTTGCGCACACCCCACCGCGGAATTTACGGAAGCTTGTGTTTATTAATTATTTCTTTTTTATTTTGCTTTAGCTTCCCGACAATCGGTCTTATTCCCTCTTGGATAATCCTCGCCGCTTCGCCCGACGCCATTATGTGGTAATGCATCGAATCCTGACAGTCCCTGACATCTCTGTTAATATTATTAATGGCATCTACATGTTTTTGCAAATGCTCCACCCCAAGCGCAAACTGCTTTTCGCCCTCTTGCAAAGTATCAAGATACGCGCCCGCCATTTCCCTAAGCCCATCCGCCGTCAAATCTGCTGCTTCCTTAACAGGCACCTTTTTATTAAGAAACCATTGGCAAATCTTTTCGGAATCATCACCTACCATAACTTCTTTTAGCTTCTCAATGCGCTTAGTTGTGGATTTAAGCATACGCTCAAAATCGACAAGAGTTTCTTTCGTTTTAGTAAGCGCATATTTTTTATCCGCATATTTTTCAAGCTCTAAAATTTCTTTTTTGTTACGCGCCCCTACCAGCGGCTTTAAGTCCAGCAAACGCTCAAAAACTCCTCCGAGAGCATCTAAATCTTTTACAATTTGTCTCGCGTTTTTGCCTTTATATGTAATCTCATAATCTTCATGATAATTATCCGAAATGCCAATCTTCTTTTTAAGCTGCACCTTAAATTTTGCCCATCTTCTGACATTCTGCTCGCCGAAACCACCTACACAGGCTTTTAAAACAACCACCCGCTCACCAAGAATCTCATCTTTATCTTTTGACCCGAATTCTCTTTTTATGACAGCTATGTTTTCATCTACACTGCCCTTCAAGGAATCCAACATTTTAAAAACACGATTAAATGAATCCTCATTGCGATACGTGTATTCTTTTTTAAGAAATGTATCAATTTCCTTTTCAAGGTGGTTTCTGCCACCTTCCTCCACATAACTTGCCAAACGCAAATTCAGTTTTGTGTGGCTATTTTCCCGTTTCGCAAACTTTAGCTCAAGCGGAATGAAAAGACCGTGCGCCAATAATGCAAACGGAAGGCTCCCCAAAAAGCCCGCGTGTAAAAGTACTTCGGCGACAAAGGCAGTAGCGTGCGCTGCGGTTGCCCCCATAGCGACTACTCCAACCGTGATCGCGTTGTGCTTCCAATCGTGATGGCTTGCCTCATTCTGTAAACGAAGATTCAATTGTTTACGTGCTTCAATTTTCATACATAACTACACCTCCCACTTTATATAAATATTTAGAACGAAACTTTCACACATCCGAAAACCTCTACTAACATTTTAACAAATATTCCTGCAACCGTCAACATTTTTTCTAAATAATATCTGAAAACGTCTTGTATTTTGTCAAAATTTGCGGTATAATGTTAAATGCGATAATGTGTGATAGTTTAATGGCTTTGAGGAGTTGGGCGTATAGCTGATAAGAATATCAAGCCTTTTAAGAATAGGCGTATTCGTACTGTTTGAGACGAGGATAAAGAGGATGGTATTTTTCAATAGTTGATGTTGTGGGTGTATTATTCTACAAAGTTGCGGTGGTTGCATTGTGAGTTATTGCAGTTATAAACTTGTTGTTAACGAATTTATATATTTGGTTTGTTCTTCTTTTTGAAGGGCAGCGACCTTTAAAATTACCATCAAAAACATTATGCTGCTTGCACAAAATTGGGAGCAGTTCAAAGTTATGAAC
>JAITMO010000157.1 GCA_031277345.1 Candidatus Bathycorpusculum soli | reverse complement strand
GGAAAAAGTGGTTAATCGCATTGAATGTGGTCATGGCGCCTGTTCTGCGCGTGGCAACTATGGCTGCTCCAATTTTACGTTTAAACAAGTTATCGTTAGTTCTGCCAACATATCCTGCGCGATCAATTAATGCTTTAAGTTCCGGAGTCATCATTGAAAAATATGTAGGTGAACCCAATATTATGCCGTTTGCTTCAATCATCTTTTTGATGTATAGATTGATGTTATCTGTTGTTATTTTACATTCTCTATTTTGCATTTTAACACAGGTTCCACAGGCAGTGCAACCATGAATCAATTGTCCACCCAATTGAATAAACTCTGTTTCTATTCCCTCTTTTTGTAGAACTCTTAAAACCTGCTGAATTAATATAGATGTGTTTCCATTTTCTCTTGGATTTCCATTAAAAGCAACAACTTTCACAATCTCACCAAAATAATCAATAAAATAGCTGTAAAATAAAAGTATAACGCCTCAATAAACAACTTTACAAAATCGTATGCTGCTACTTCACTGCTTGCATAGTTTGGATGTATTTATTTGGTTTGGGCGATTTTTTTATATGTAGCAAGATGCCGTATTTCTTTTTTATAGGAGTTAATTTACTTGGCTGATGTTTACTTTGTCCCTTGGGATGCTAACAAAAATCTGCTTTTAGAAGCTGAGCGTCTATATACGTGTGCTAAAACGTTTAATTGTATTGAAAAAGATGATCTAGTTGCAGTTAAACTACACGTTGGCGAACTAGGTAACCCTAACTATATACCGCCATTCTTTATTCACCACATTATCCAAAAAATAAAAGACATAGGTGGCAAACCCTTCCTTACAGACTCAAACACTTACTACCTCGCACAACGCCATAACGCCTATGACCACATACAAACTGCGCTATTAAACGGCTTTAACCTAGCTCCATTCATAGCTGCAGACGGTTTAAGAAGTGAAAACGAACGAATAATAAAAACCCGTGGCATTTTAACTAGCATACAAGTCGCAGGGGCAATCGCCGAAGCCGATGCTATGGTAGTAATCTCTCACTGCAAAGGACATGACCTTAGCGGATTTGGCGGCGCCATAAAAAACTTGGCCATGGGCTGTACCTCACGTGCAGGAAAACTACAACAACACCAAACTGTAGACATAAACATTGACCAAACAAAATGCACCGGATGTCAAACCTGCAAAAACACCTGTCCAAACAACCTCCCCCAAATCATTAACAAAAAAGCCCATATAACCTCTCCCTTATGCATGCGATGTCCTACCTGCAAAGATGAATGTCCAACAAACGCCATACATTACACAAACCAGGAAACTCTCTGCAAAGCGCTATCATCTGCTGCACTTGGCGTACTTGAAACCTTTAAACCCAATAAAGTTACATACATAAACTTTGCTAAAGACATAACTCAACACTGCGACTGCCTCCCAAATCCTGGCCCTCCTATACTGTCTGACATAGGCATATTTGCAGCAAGCTCTCCTGTATCCATAGACGCAGCATTTCTCCAAAAAATCAACTACCAACTATTAAACCAACTCTCAAATGTAAACTGTATGACCCAAATCACTGAAGCTATAAACATAGGTATACACGGAAAAATAAACCCAACTATACAACAAATTTAACAATAACATCATTTAACCTCCAAAAAGACGGTACCAACTCCTTGCCTAAACTCTCTGACCCTCTACACATAAAAGGTTACACACTAAGGAACCGTATTGTTTTTCCACCTATGCAAAGCGGGCGCGCAGACTTTAATGGCTTTATTACATCTAAACTTGTCAATTTTTACATTCGGCGCTCAACACACATTGGACTACCTATAATAGAGCATGCATACGTTGATTTGATGGGCAAAATTGGGCCTAAACAACTCGGAATTTATGATGACTCCCTAATATTAGGATATGAAAAACTTGCTACATCACTCCACAATACAGGAGTTCCTGCAATAGTTCAAATCTCACATGCAGGTGGCGTAGCAAATAAAAAAGTTATAAAAACTCAGCCCGCTGGCCCTAGTGCCACAGGAAAAACTCGCATGCTTGAAACTTGTGAACTTTGCAATATTGCAGAACAATTTGCGTCTGCTGCTAAGCGAGCTGTAAAAGCAGGTTTTGATGGAGTTGAACTTCATGGCGCTCATGGCTATTTGCTTAACCAATTTTTTTCTCCATTACTAAATAAACGCGATGATGAATATGGCGGTAATTTAGATAACCGCATGCGATTTCCTTTAAAAGTTACCAAATTAGTGCGACAACAGTTAGGAGCAGATAAATTGTTGCTTTATCGTTTGGGTTCTGACGACTTAGCACCATATGGTACTCATATTGAAGACGCAATTATTTTTGCCCAAAAACTTGTAATGGCAGGTGTGGATGTTTTAGATGTATCAGGTGGCATGTGTGGTAGTAATCCTAAACAGTTTAAACAGGTAAAGGGCTATTTTATCTCACAGGCTGAAGCAATTAAACGGGAGGTTAATGTACCTGTGGTTGGTGTAGGCGGTATTACTGATCCTAAATTTGCTGATGCATTAATACAGGAGGCTAAAGTGGATTTAGTTGCAGTTGGCAGGGCTTTATGGCGGGATGCACAATGGGCACAAAATGCGCTTGAAAACATAAACGCAAACAAAGAAAACTAACAAAAAATTATGTATTCCAAAAAGAAAAATAGTAAAAACTAAACGTATGTATTCATAACTAATTTTTTTTGTGGTGTATGTCTTATGTATATAGCAACTGAATTTTTTATAGTCCAATTAGTGTTGCTTTTCTTTGTGTTTGTGTATATTGACACGGTATTTGGTTGTAAAATGCTGTTTTTCTTGTTGAATATTATATCTTTGGTGGTTATAATCATCAAAACTATAGATACTGTTTGGACCATGAAAAGTAAAATTGCTATACACAAGTTAATTCTAAAACTGATTCCAATAGAACTAAACGTAAAAATTTGGTACTTTTCTCTTTACTGGTTGTAGTATTGGCTGCTTCTGTATGTTTTTATGTGTTTATGATACATGAAGTTGTTTATGTTGAAAGTGAAGATGAACTTGTAAAAGCTATCGATAATACATGGATTGGAGGATCAAAGATTATTGTTCTTAACAAAGATGTTACTCTTACAGCAACAGTTACAATTCCAGCTTACAAAGAAATCACCATAAAAAGCAATAATGATAACAACTTCAAAATAATTGGTATACAATACAAAAGCACTATTTAGATTGAACAAAATGGAAAATTAACAACAGATGGAATTATAATAACGCATAAAACAACTGAATCTATATATGGTGAGGGTGTATATAACGCTGGCACTTTTAATATGTATAATAGTGAAATTTCAAATAATTTTTATGGCGTAATCAATAGCGGTATTTTCACTATGTATAGCGGGGTAATTTCAGGCAATAAACTCCCCAATCCCGTACCTTATGGTTATGGTGGTGGTGTAACTAATTATGGCACTTTTATTATGAATGACGGAAAAATTTCATACAATCAAAGAATTGGAGATGGCACTGGAGTATATAATAGTGCTACTTTCACTATGAATGGTGGCGAGATTTCAGGTAACAATGCGAACTATGCGGACAGAGCGTTTGGTGATGACGTACATAATGATGATGATGCCATTTTTAACTGGAATGGCGGAAAAATTTTTGGTAACACACCAAACACAAACGAAAACGTGTACAATAACAATAAATAAAAATAAACCGCGATCCAAGACACAAAAAACTGTTTACAATAGAACGCATCAAATTGGGCTCTAAAAAATTACGTCTTTTACTGATACTATTTGTTTTAGTGATAGCTGTTTCCTGTATTACTTCTACAATCAGCATTTCCATTTTTGCGTTAGAAGCACCCGATAAACCCGCCAACAATGAGACAGAATTAAGATGTTGTTAAATACTGCATAATTAGGATAAGCCATTGTTATCGCTTTAAATAGGTTGAGAGTCTAAAAAAGAAAAAGTGTGTTGTTTATTTCTGTGGGGCTGTTGTTAATTGGTAGACGTTTTGTGAGAAGCTGTTTGCAAGTGTTTGGGTATCTTGATTACCTGCAATGATATACTTACCAGTTTTCAATTCTATTATGAGGTTTGTGTAGTTGATGCTATGTATGCTGTAGCACCATTACAAAGACTGTATCGCCTGCGTTTGTTTCACCAAAAATAGTTCCGTGTTTTGCTTATGTAACCTAAAGCCGTTTGAACCTATTTGACCAACAAAAAACAGACGGTGTATCCTTAGATGTAACATTTTTATTGCTACTAATAAACGCAAGGACACCTTAAGAAACAAAATCTATAGATTCCACATTTATGTATCCAGAACCAATAGTCGCCACTGACAAAGATGTAATAACATAGTAAAACCATACGCAAAACCGTTAAAACGCTATTGACGCTACGTTAACAATCGTTAAACTGGATTTACCCAACACACCTGCTAACTATCTTTCCATACAACAATTTTTTTCCTTTTAACTACCACCTAAAACTAAACTTGTTGCTGTTAAATCAACTCCAACTAAAATCAGCGATATTAGGCTATAATTTACAACACTATGCATTACATGTTGTATAGTAATTTGTTCAATTATTGCCTTTGATATCGTTTAATCTTTAACGTTTTTTCTCTTTTATTTTTTCTATAGTGGTTTTTAAAAACATTAGTTTTTTTAAATTACTGTAACAAGAACTATTGATTTTGATGTGATTCTATGGTTCTGTGTTAAAAAAAGAAGTTATGGCGGTTATCTTTTGCCTCTTATTTTGTTTTTTCTGTATACTATTATGAACAGTGTTAACAGAATGGCAATGTTTGCAAGAATAATTAGAATTGGTTTCATTATACCGTCTGTGAGATTGTTTACAATGGTATTGACTTGTTGTGTGTAGAATATAGTTGACACTTTGGCTACATTTGTATTAAATTGTGCAATCATTGGACTAAATGCAAGTAGCATAAATGTTGGTGTGCTTATTGCTGTGGCAGCCTGTTGGTTCTTTGAGAAGAGTCCAATTGTTGCGCCAAGTAAAAGCGATGCACACGAACCCAGTATCAATACGGCTACAAATTTTGCCAGCTCTACACTGGTAAATCCGCCAATAAGTCCAAATAATAAAGATACAAGGGCACATGCAAGAAACGTAAAACCACACGTACCAATAAGATATTCATGGGGTTTAACTCCAGCCATAACAAGAAAACGCAAACTATTATGCTCTTTGTCCTCTGCTATAACTCCTGCAGTCATTGATAATGGCGTCATTCCAATAAACATTGCTGCAAACATTGTGACAAACATGCTGCTTGGAATTTCCGGAGTTGATTTGGCTACAAATTCTGTCATAACAAACGCCATGACTGGAAATATTATAAACTGTATTAACATCATACGATTTCGAAACAAATCTCGCGCTTGCTTGATAAAAATAGCTTTTGCGCTTCTCATTGTACATCCATTCCTGTCATTTTTATAAAAACAGATTCTAAATCGGGTACAGTTTTAAACGCGTGATGACGCTCACATATTTCTGCTGGAGCACCTTGTTCAACAATACGCCCCTTATGTAGGAGAGCTACTTTATCACAAAGCTTTACAGCTTCCTCCATGTTATGAGTAGTTAAAAAAATTGTAGCTCCATTTTTGCGTAAATTCTGTATTATCTCATGTATGCCTTGTGCTGTTCCAGGATCAAGTCCACTTGTTGGCTCATCAAGAAACAATATTTTTGGACTATGTAAAATTGCCCTTGCAAACGCAAGACGTTGACGCATTCCTCTAGAAAGAGCAGAAACCGGTTTTTTCTCAGCTCCTATAAGTCCAACACTCTTTAATGCTTCCATAGATTTTTTACGTGGTATACCGTAGATGCAAGCAAATACATCCAAGTTCTCAATGCAACTCAAACGTACGTATAGTCCATCCTCGTCAAGCATTAAACCAGTTTCAAATGGTATTACATTAATTTCGTGACTTCCACTATCTGATTTTAACTGATTTGTAAGGATGTTAATAATTGTTGTTTTGCCTGCACCAGACGGTCCAAGCAACCCAAAAATCTCTTTTTCTTTTACCTCAAATGTAACGTCAGATAATACTGTATGATTGTCAAAACGTTTTACAATATTATTCATCTTTATCATAAAATATCTTCTCTCAAATGAATCCTATTACTTGTTCTCTTTTTTGTCTATTTGCCTATTGTATAAATATCGAATTATCCCGCAGGAACCATTTAACAAAAACATTACACAGTAAATAACACTGGCACCTTGATCGGTAAGCATTCCGCTAGTGATGAATGTTGCGCCTTCTATAAAATGTTTGATAGAAAATATTGCTAAAATGATGGCGCAGGTATTAATAGCAAATAGCATTGGTATGCGTGGGATGTCTTTTCCAAAGTAAACGTCGTTAAAATGGAATTCTATAGAAATAATTGTTATGATAAATACTACTGTTAGGATGTTTTGTTGAAATGGGTCTGCCCAGATAATGCCTATGCTGTTTAGAAAGGCATTAAGTAGAAGTGCTCCAATGGCTATGAAAAAGCCATGTTTTAAAATGTTTTCACGGATGTGTTGTTGTCTTTCGTCAAATTCTTTTTGTTCTTTTTTCATCATTGTTGTGTGTTTTCCTCCCAGAATAAGTCATTTAATGTTTTATCTAGGGTTTTACATATTGCAACGCAAAGTCGGATAGATGGGTTGTATTCGCCTAATTCTATGGCGTTTATTGTTTGGCGTACTACTCCTACTGCGTCTGCTAAGTCTTTTTGTGTCATGTCTTTTGTTGCTCTTGCTGCTTTGAGTTTTAGGTTTTTAGCCATCTAAATCATCTACACGACATGTGGTTGTGTATAAATGATATTATGTCTTATATATATTACTTATTGTCTTGTGCGGGTTTTTTCTGCAATTATGTGGTTATTTTTTTGTCGTATTTTTTATGTGGTAGTTTTATCGTCGTTTTAGTGTTGTTGACTATATCTAGTGTTTTACTTATGAGTTCACCACAACATATAGTGCTTTTATGCAAAAAGTATATTTATAGCTTTCACTATTTACCCCTCAAGACATTTTACAAAAGAAGAAGTTAAATAAAAATTAGAGAGAGAATTGATATGACCGAATGCAATAAAAGTGTAACATGTAAAAGTGCTGATAAAGTGTTAGAGAGCTTTATTGCTAACCTACCTTTAGAAACTTCACACCACCGTGTAGAGTCCCAAAAATTAAAATGCGGCTTTGGTTTACAAGGAGTTTGTTGTAGACTCTGCGCTAATGGACCATGTAGAATCACCCCAAACTCCCAAAGAGGAATATGCGGCGCTAGCTCAGATGTCATTGTGGTAAGAAACTTTTTAAGAGCCGTGGCAGCTGGTTCCGGTTGCTATATCCATGTTGTGGAAAATGTTGCAAGAAATTTAAAAAACACTGCCTTAGCTAAGGGCGAATTAAAAGGTTTAGCGACACTGAATCGATTATGTGACTTGTTTAGTATTACTGGTGTTGATAATTTTGAACGTGCAGCAAAAGTTGCTGATGTCGTGCTTTCTGATATTTATAAGCCTGACTTTGAGAAAATGATATTAGTGCAGAAATTGGCATATGCTCCTCGTTTTCAGGTGTGGCAAAAACTTGGTATTCTACCCGGCGGAGCAAAATCTGAAGTTTTTAAAGGCGTAGTAAAATCGTCAACAAATCTTAACTCTGATCCTGTTGATATGCTGTTAGACTGTTTACGTTTAGGTGTTTCTACTGGGTTGTATGGTTTGTTGCTTACAAATCTTTTAAATGATATCCTTTTGGGTGAACCAAAAATTAGATCTGCTCCTGTAGGTTTACGTGTTATTGATCCCCAATACATCAATATAATGATTACTGGACATCAACATACAATGTTTGCTCACTTACAACAAAGACTAGTACACCCAGATGTTATTCAAATGGCAAATGCTGCTGGCGCAAAAGGTTTTAGACTTGTTGGATGTACTTGCGTAGGTCAAGACTTACAATTAAGGGGCGTACATTACACTGGATTATTTGAAGGTCATGCAGGCAACAACTATGCTAGTGAGGCAATTTTAGCTACCGGCGCAATTGATGTGGTACTTTCAGAATTTAATTGCACTCTTCCAGGTATTGAGTCAATATGTGATTCTTTAAGCATAAAACAAATTTGTTTGGACAGTGTTGCAAAGAAAGCAAATGCCGAACTTAAAGAGTTCGTTTTTGGAGAAAAAGAGCGTATAAGTAATGAAATTATCAGTGAAGCTATTGAAACATATAAAATACGCAGACAAAAAATTGTCCTTAATCTCTTAAAAGATCATGGCAATGATAACACTCTTACAGGCGTTAGCGAAGTATCATTAAAAGAATTTTTAGGTGGAAACTGGAATGCACTAATAGATCTAATCACAACTGGACAAATTAAAGGCGTCGCAGCAGTAGTTGGTTGCTCTAACCTTACCGCAGGAGGATACGACGTACTTACCGTTGAATTAACAAAAGAATTAATTGCAAAAGACATTCTAGTCTTAACAGCCGGTTGTTCTTCTGGGGGTATTGAAAATTGCGGTTTAATGACTCCTCAAGCAGCAGAACTAGCTGGGTCTAAACTAAAAAGCGTTTGCCAAAAACTTGGTATACCCCCAGTTCTTAATTTCGGTCCTTGTCTTGCAATAGGTCGCTTAGAAACAGTTGCTGTTGAACTAGCTAAAACCCTAAACATTGACCTCCCACAGTTACCATTAGTTCTGTCTGCCCCTCAATGGCTAGAAGAGCAAGCTTTAGCCGATGGCGCGTTTGGTTTAGCACTTGGTTTACCTCTACATTTAGGCTTGCCTCCATTTGTAACTGGAAGTAAAGTTGCCGTCAAAGTTTTAACTGAAGACATGAAGCAATTAACTGGTGGACAAGTTATCATAAACTCTGATGCTAAAGAGTCAGCAAACATTCTAGAAAATATTATCCTAGAAAAACGTAAAGCATTAAACATCTAAATGGGGGTCAACACAAATAAAGCGCATAATGATTGACCATGAAAAATGTGTTGGCTGTAGAAACTGTTACTTAGCCTGCATGCAATCACATCGTCAAGATAAAGGAAGCCTCTACAATTTAGACATGACCTATAACTCTAATGAATCAAGAAACTCTATTAAAACAAATGCTATTGGTCAATATTTTCCTTTATTTTGTAGACACTGTGATGATCCAGAATGTGTATCAACATGCATGAGCGGAGCAATGACCAAAAATACAGAAAACGGCCTTGTACTATATGATAAAGACACGTGTGCCTCTTGCTTTATGTGCATTATGAGTTGCCCCTTTGGTATTTTAAAACCTGATGACAAAACAAAAACATTTGTTATAAAATGCGACTTTTGCATACAAGACAGTGAAGGTCCAAACTGTGTAAAAGCCTGTCCTAACAAAGCAATTTACATAAAGGATGTGTAAAAAATGAAACATGTAATTATTGGCAGTGGCGCCGCAGGAATAGCTGCAGCAAAAACCATTCGAAGCATTAACAAAAATAATGAAATCACCATAGTTTCTTCTGATGATATCATTTATTCACGTTGCATGTTACACAAATACACTGGAAACGAGCGAGATATAACAAAATTAAGCTTTGTACCTGACGATTTTTTCTCTGCAAACAACATTACTTGGCATAACAGCAAATACGTTACAGGGGTTGATACAGAAAACAACCGCATTCTACTACATGATAAAACCCTCTCTTCTTATGACCAATTGCTAATTGCAACAGGTCTAGAAACAATCATTCCCAATGTGGGTGAATTAAAAACAGCAACAAACGTATACGGCTTTAGGAACCTGACAGATGCAAAAGCAATTCGCGAAAAAGCTATAGACATTGAAAAAGTTCTCATTATCGGTGCTCGACTAGTTGGACTTGATGTTGCACATGCCCTTTTAAAATTGAATAAAACTGTTACTATTGTTGATACGGCATCTCAGATTATGCCTCTAAATTTGGATGCTGTTGCAGCAGATGTTTATCAAAAATTATTTGAAAAAAATGGTTGCAACTTTAGATTAAATAGTAAAATATCTGGTACTATTAGCAATGAAAAAGGCGAAATAACTCATGTTACATTGGAAACTGGTGAAAAATTGGCTTGCGATATGGTAATTGTAGCAACAGGTGTACAGTCTTCAGTTAAATTCCTAGATGGCAGCAAAATTGTGTATGAACGCGGTATAAAGGTAGACCAACACCTTAGAACATCATGTAAAAATGTCTACGCTGCTGGAAGCGTGATTGCCATTGGAGGCGTTTGGTCCTGCGCTGTAAGACAAGGTGAAGTAGCTGCAAAGAATATGTGTGGAATAGACGCAACTTTTACCGATACATTCACGGCTAAAAATGCAATGCACTTTTTTGATTTACCAACAATCTCTTTAGGCCTAACTACTCCAGCAGACGGCGATGTTGTGTATATCAACAAAAATGCTAACTGTTATCAAAAAATTATATTAAGAAATAATCATGCTGTCGGTGCTATTTTACAGAACAACATCAACTATATCGGAATATGGCAATACCTAATCAAAAACCAAATAAACCTGAGCAACATCAAAAAATCAATCTGGGACATTTCTTTTGCAGACTTTTATGACATCGACGAAAAAGGTCAATACAAATACAAACAACCATAAAAACCAAAAAACCTTCAATAACTACCCCTTCATTTTATAAAAATCTGGTAGAATATCTGTCGCGTTAGCTGTAGATGATTGTGTCTGTAATTTCCATTTTTTGTTGTTTCTGTAATTCTGTCACTGTTAAATACGGAGGTGGTAGTGTGGATATATTTAGTCGTGTGTTTTATAGGTTAATTGTCTAAAAACAGTTTTTTTATTAGATCTCTTCGGGAATTATCGTTTCCCTAGTTCTGCATTGTAGATTCCGCAAACTAGTGACATACGTAGACCGTAACACTTTCATCTGTTACAATATTTATTTAAGAGAAATCTAAACACCTTAAACTTTACAA
>JAITMO010000062.1 GCA_031277345.1 Candidatus Bathycorpusculum soli | reverse complement strand
CCCCAGATCACACCATTTTTTACCATTTACTCAAACAAACACTACCTACACGCTACCACACCCATAACATTACATACAAAATTACCACAAACACCCTTAACTCCCTACCAGTGAAAACTCTCGCTTATTTATTGACATATCTCTTGTATGCTCTGAGAATTTAAAAGGCAGAAACACCTTTTTGGTTTTTTGAGCTGAATTTTGAGGAACAGAACCAGACACATCTGTTTGGTGCAGGGGTGGGATTCGAACCCAATTTCATGGCAACACTGCCATAAACTATCGTGTAAATTTCGCTTATCCCACTTTTTCTTTGCTAAATTTGGCTATTAAGAGTTTAACACTCATCACCCGCTCATATCTCTCTTAACACTGCTTTTTTTTGAAATACAAAAACAACTTTACTGTAACAATTCCAACGGTTAGAACTAATACAACCACAACAAACTGATTCAATGGCTTAGAAAAATCCGAGTTCATAGAACCAGAGATGTAATCAATTGGTACATACTGTTCATTTAACGAGACTACCTCAGCGCCGTGTATGCGTCCACCGATTACATATAAAAGGTCATTAACAACTGTGGCACCAAAACCTATTCGACCTGTAGATATATCCTTCGCAGTTGACCAAACATCTTTCACAGGATCATAAACTATAGGTGTTACACCTGTGCCCATAAGAGTTAACAATAAAAAGTAGGCTTTCTGAGCTGTATAAGTACCTGTTGATATGCAACTGCCAACAACTAAACGTGAGTCGTATTCTTCTGGAGGGGCTTTTCCTTCACTCCACTCATCAATTTTGACATCATAAACCATAATTTTCACTTTAACTGGAAAAGGGGGAATAAATTCATTTGTTGTTCCATATTTGGAATAAACCATTATTTTATTATCGAGCGCAACTGAAACAGTATCAAAAAGCCCATTACCTTCCGGAATATCGTCTGGACGCGGCATACTGGTTTTTCGAACCCACGAATCAGTAGCTGGATCATACAAATACATGTCACCACCAGTTCTTAAAAAAATTTGCCCATCCACAACATACGCTTGACTACCCAGAACCTCAAATGGCGCATCTTTTTTAATGCTCCACCTATTAGTAGCTATATCATAAACCTCAATTAGGCTATATCTTTTGTATGTTCCGGGTCCATTGAGAAATTCGCCACCCACGCAGTAAATCTTGTTCTCGTAGGTAAATATGGCAAAGTTGGCTCTTGGCGTAGGCATAGGTTTCAAAGTAGTCCATCTATTAGTCTTTGGATCATACCTTTCATTATCGCCTACAAAACCATCCTGATTATATCCCCACTCATAGTTAATTGCAGTATAGCCCCCAATAGCATAAATTTTATGCTCAACAGCAACAACGCCCAAATTAGCCCTTGCCTGAGGTAAAGGTTTTTTTGTGTTCCAAGAATCCTCAACTAACCCTGATGCTGAAACAGGATTAATTGTAGCTGCAAATGATCCGCTTATGAAAAAGAAAATCAACACCAGAGAAATACATTTACTCATGTTACATCACTTTTTGCTTCTTTTTGGTTAACAGTACGCCTGTTGTTGCTACTGCTACAACTGCTATAATAGCTATGCCTATGAATAACCTGTTTGAATTTGGAGTTGGTATAGTTGACGAAGCATCAGGCGGTATGATGCTAGTGTAACCTCTTGGTATGTATTGCTCATTAATAGCCAAGAAATCACCATAGGGTTCCCCAGCAACTTTTCCACCTATCACATATATAATGTCATTAACAATTGCAACACCAAAATCTATTCGACTCACAGGCATAGATGCAACATCGTACCAAGTAGCCTTTGCAGGATCATAAACAGTTGTTCTTGCTTCTTGGAAAAAATAAATTTTTTCAGGCGCATAGATACCTGATGTTATACAACCACCAAATACCCGCCCCAGAGTAGTTGCAGGAAACCCCAAAACATTGGGAGGTGTAAATGATTCACCCCATGCATTAGTTTTTGCATCATAAATCATAGCTATATCAAAAACATCATACCAAAGATTACCCGGCTCTATGTATTTGAAATAAATCATCATTTTATCACCCATCTCAACTGAAACAAAACCAAACATTACGCTACCTGTAGCGACCCAATCTGTGTAAGGTACATCTTCTTGTGTCCATTTATCAGTCGATATATTGTACCTGTATACGTCTAATGTGAAAGTATAAGGTGTCGCCCAAGTAAAGTCGTGTTTTTTTACTACAAAAATTTTCCCATCAACAACATGCGCTTGAATGTCAAGTCCATTAAATGGCACGTCTTTTTTAGCACTCCAACTATCCGTAGCAACATCATAAACCTCAACCCCACTACATACGCCGTCTCTTGATTCGCCACCTATACAGTAAATCTTACCTTGAAATGCAGCTATGGCAAAGTTGACTCTTGGAGTAGGCATAGGTTTCAAAGTGACCCACTTGTCAGTTTTTGGATCATACCGTTCATTTGTCCCTACAAAACCATCATCTGCTTGACCACCAATAACATAAATTTTGTTGTCAACAGTCACAACCCCCAAACCATTTCTTGCTTGATTCATGGGCATTTTTGTTTTCCACAAATCATCAGCTAACTCTGAGGCAGAAACAGAGCTAAACACAGATACAAAAGAGCCACTTATGAAAAAGAAGAGAAACAGGAAAGACATAATTTTATTTTTACTTGCCATACGAGATATTTTGTTTGTTTGTTGATAAAGGTTTTTGTAAATACTGTTTTTGAAAATAAAAAGTTGTTTGAGCTATTTTCTGGTTCCCTGTTTAAGTATATTTATAGCAAGTTAAAGTGACATTGGCATGTGTGTTTTTGGGTGTTGTTTGAAATAAGGTTCTTTTTAAATAATTTTTCATAATAGAGCTTGTTGCTACGTGAAAAACAAGACAATGTAAATTCACCTTGCTATAAAATGGTTATTTTTGCTAATATGTCTGGGCATCGATGGAATGCGTTGCTCTACATGATGCATTAGTATAGTTTTTGTTGGGTGGTGTTGCGTTGGTTTAGGGCTTTTTTGGCTGGTTTCCAGGATTTTCTAATGCAGGGTGGGTAGGTTTTGTGTGTTTTTAGCCATTGAGTGAGGAAGTTTTGGGTTTTTTTGTCGTGGGGGTAGCCGCTGCCTATGTCACCGTATTTGTTTTTTATTTGTTCGATTTCTTTGTCGCGTGTTACTTTTGCGATTATGGATGCTGCTGAGACGATGGGGTAGAGTTGGTCTGCTTTGTGGCGTGAGATGATTTTTGGTTTGATTGTGAGGTGTTCTTTTATGTGTGTGGCGTATCTTTCTTCTATGATGTCTGCTGCGTCAACATATGCTTCGTCAGGGTTTAAGTGTTCTATAATTTGTGCCATAGTTTTTGCTTCTAAACGGTTAAGTTTGTGAAGGGCAATGGAACAGTTAACTGCTTTGTCAATGTCTAAAGGCGGTACTTTGATAATTTTAAAGTTAAGGTTTAGTTTGAGAATTTCTTGAAAGAGTATATTTCGCTTTTTTTGGGTTAAAAGTTTTGAGTCTTTAACTCCAAGAGCAATAAGATTAGGCAGTTCATCTGTTAGAATGGCAACACCTGCAATCACTAATGGACCAAGAACACATCCTCTACCAGCCTCATCAACACCAGCAACTAACATATACAACCATCCTAAACATGAAAATCGTAAACATATAAACTAATTAACACTTTGTATCAACAAAGTAGTCTTTCAAGAAAAAGATGTCTAAGCGTTGCTGTAGCTTCAAATCATCAATGAAAATAGAATGCATGAAAAAATAGGTGTCCCCATAAAAAAGGGGAACAGTAGTTTATGTTGGCGTTGTTGGTGAATCAATCCAGTCATCTGGTGTTTGTTGTTCACCCTTTTTTGAGACATAATAGAATAGCACAGCAACAACAAGGCAAACCACTATGACTATCACAATAACATAGCGCCAAAAATTGGGGTCGCCTTCTTCAGGGGGAGATGAGCTGGTAGAGGGTCTAGGGGATGTACTGGGTGAAGGTTTAGGAGAGGGACTAGGTGAAGGTTTAGGAGAGGCTTCAGGATCTGTTGTGTTAACGTCTATTTTAGTGTCGCTGACATAGCTTATGTCAAAGTTGTTGTAGCCTTGGCTGATACCAAATGACCATCTGACACTGCCACCTATAAGGCTTGTATACAAGCTGTTATGTTCAGATGCGCGATCATATGCTGCAGATGCTGTATTGTTTGCAAACAGGGCGTTATTGTTGATTCTTATACGTTCAAGGCTTGTAAGTAAAGGAACACCCCCAGAATTGCTAGGAACGCTAATGCCACCACCATTTCTGGTTGCGGTATTGGTAGCTATTGTGCCGCCGGTCATGGTAAAGTTGCCATTGTAGAGGTATATACCACCACCGTCTTGTGTAGCTCTGTTGTTAAAAATTAGGCCATCAGACATTGTAAAAATGCCATCGCCGTTGTATACACCAGCGCCACGTTCAGCTTGATTACCAGAAATCACGCTGCTACCAGACAGAGTAAAATTACCATT
>JAITMO010000216.1 GCA_031277345.1 Candidatus Bathycorpusculum soli | reverse complement strand
GTGACTGTTAAAGTGTTATTGTCTGCGAGGTGGGGTGGGATTGGGGGGGGGGTTGTTGTGTGGGGATGATGTGATGTTTGGGCTTGATTTAATGGTTGCTGATGAGGAGTTGTCTAGGCTTAATTTGGTGGAGGATGAGCTTTATGGACACTGGAATTATGTAACATAAACTCCGCAAAAATTGAGGACCTGCAATAAAACAAACCAAAAAATCCGCTAAAAACAACAAACAACCCCACACAAACCCTTTCAAGCAGGTACACAATTATACACCTGCAAGAAGAATACAACAAATAACACTATACACAAAACACAAAGTAAACCTGCCCAAAAAAGGAATCATATCACCAAAACAGGAAAACACCCATACGTCTACCACGTCGTCACAACATACAAAAACAAAAAAGGCACACACACAAAACGCTCAATCAGCAAACTATGCAACACCACAGACAAACTAGTGCCAAACAAAAACTATTACAAAATCTACAACAAAAACCCAAACAACACAACAACAATAACGATCCCAAACACAATAACAAACCAACCTAGCTACGGCCAGATACGCAGTATAGGCGTTATCGCCACAACACAAGCAATATACAACAACCTTGGCTCACAAAAAATCCTCATAAAAATCATCGGCAAAATTCGATGCTAAAAAATTCAAACGATCACTGTATACATGCTAACCGAAGGCAATGCAATGTAATGCATCAATGACTTTTGCGATAACACATAATTCAACAACTCATTAACAAATCAAACAGTTATCTGAACTATTTGTCTCACTAACAAATCACGAATGCATGTTCTTCTTTAAAGAATGGATAAAACTAGCTATCCAAAAAGAATACCTTGTCTATGATGTAACATTTTTTTCAACCTGCGCAGAAAGTATTGTCGATGCTGAATTTGGCTACAACCGCACGTGAATCATTACCTCAAATCAATCTAGCCCTATACATGGGACAAAAAACACAATTGCCATTATTTTATGTCACTTACAATGGTTCTATATTTGTAGTGTCCAGAAATTATTTCGCTAGTTTTCCCCATGTATATGGTATGGTTAAGTTATCAAATAAGCGTAGTTGAAGTGGTGTTTACTTCACTATGAGCTGGGAGATACAACAAGTAAATGGGTTACAAGTTATTTGGGTATTTCTCAAAGAAGATTTCAACAAATATATTGACAATACCTAACAACCAAAAAATGCCTGATATTGGAAAAAACGTGGGTAGACCCAAAAAAGAAATTTCTGATAACTGGAAAACAATAATCAAACAGCAATATGAAAAAACATGGTGTGGCGCAGTTTATTTAGAGAAAAAATAAACATGCAGCATCATATACATATTCCCAAACACATAATTCATCAGGTTTTACTTGAATTGGGCCTGCGTCAAACACGAAATGTCAAAACAGAAACGTAGAAAACCATGGATACGCTACGAACGAACATATTGTTTATTTTTGGTACATACTGATTATTACTATACTGTTGATGGTTGGTATCTTTGCACAATTTTAGATGACGTGTCAAGGAAAATTTTGGCAGCTGGCGAGTTTGATTATAAAACGTCTGAGAATGCGCTTTTTGTTCTAAGGCAGGCTATTTGCGAATGTGAGTTTTGGAATCACCAGATTTTGGCGGTGTTTACGGATCATGGGTCAGAGTTTTATGACAATAAACGTGATGCTAATGGTCATGTTGATCATGAAATTGTGTGTGTTGTATGTTGGTGATAGTGACGTTTTTAATGTGGTTTTTTTCGTGTAACTGTTTTTTTCGCATCTGGTTAAGAATTTTGAACATTATGATAAACTTCTATTTGACAATGGTATTTCGAGAGTGTTCACCTTTAGGTAAATATGTTGTGATGTTTGTCATAGGTTCAACTGTAATGTCAAAAAGTATGGTAAACTACAAAAGTATACTTCAAAAACATTAGATAAAAACTAATAAAACCCAAAAAAATCGACACCAATTATCTATACGTGAACACTCTCGGTATTTCTTTAAACGACAAGAGTTACTTCAAAAGGCTTTTATAATCTACGTTTGTGATGTTTTGTTTGGCTTTGTATATTTTTTTGAATGTTGTGTCTTGTTTTTGGAGTTAGTTGTGTGAAGGGACGAATCGTAAAGTTAAAATGTTTAGCTGAGCTTTATTCGCGTGAAATTCATGATAGATATTAAACTTGTTCGTGAAAGTCCAGATCTTGTCAGGGCAAATTTGGCGAAGCGTGGTAATTCTGAGAGCATATTACTACTTGATGAACTTGTTGCTCTTGATAAGCAGTGGAGATTGAATCTTACTAATCTTAATGATTTACGTCACGCCCGTAAAATGGTTACGGTTGAAATAGCTACGCTTAAGAAAGCTGGTCAAGCTGCTCAGATTCAACTTGCGAAAGCTAAAATGCTTGATGTTCAAATTTCTTCTCTTGAAAAACAGGTTGTTCAGGAAGAGGTGCGGGAGCGCAATTTACTTTTATGTTTACCTAACATGCTTGACCCAACGGTACCTTTTGGTGAAGATGAACGTGGGAATGTGCAGGTGAAAGCTTGGGGGGTAATTCCTACTTTTGATTTTCCGGTGAAGAATCATATAGATTTAGCTAATGCTCTTGGTATAGTTGATATGGAGCGTGCTGGTAAGATTAGTGGTGCACGATTCTTTTTTTTGAAGAAACAGTTAGCGTTATTGGATTTAGCTTTGATGAGTTTTGCGGTGCAAGAGTTAAGTAAGAAGGGTTATGTTGTTGTTGAACCACCTTTGATGATGAATAAGGAGGCTTATGAGGGTGTGACGGCTTTGGCGGATTTTGCTGATGTTTTGTACAAGATTGAGGGTGAGGACCTCTATATGATAGCAACTAGTGAGCATCCTATGGCTGCTATGTATATGGGTGAAGTTTTGAAGGAGCAGGATTTACCGCTTAAGCTTGCTGGTTTAAGTGCTTGTTTTCGTAAGGAAGCGGGTGCTCATGGTAAGGATACTAGAGGTATTTTTCGGACGCATCAATTTAACAAGATTGAGCAGTTTGTTTTTTGTAAGCCTGAGGATTCTGTTAGGTTGCACGAAGAGTTGTTAGCTAATGCCGAGGATTTGCTGCAGAAACTCGAGTTGCCTTATCGGGTTGTTAATGTTTGCACGGGGGATATTGGCACTGTTGCGGCTAAAAAGTACG
>JAITMO010000178.1 GCA_031277345.1 Candidatus Bathycorpusculum soli | reverse complement strand
CTTTAACCCATAGAGACTATGCTGCATCTGTTGCTATAGTTACCGGTCACCGTGCAGGCGATGCTGAAAAACCTATAGATTGGGTAAAAATTGCTAACGCAGTAGACACTATGGTAATTCTAATGGGCGTAGAATCTTTAGAAGGCATTGTAAGCAAACTATTAAATGGTAAAGTTAGCCCTAAAACGCCTGTGGCAATGGTGGAATCAGGCACTCTTCCACAACAACGCACCATAATTGCCACCTTAGACACAATAATTAATAAATCTGCAGAAAACAATCTAAAACCCCCCTCAGTTATTGTAATTGGCGAAGTAGCAAACTTGGGAAGAAAACTATCATGGTTCAAACAACCCCTACATTAAACGGCAAAACCATAGCCCTAACCCGTCCAGTTGGTCAAGCAGAAGAAGCAGGACAAATAATTAAAGCAAAAGGTGGCATACCATATTACATGCCTGCCATCGAAATAAAACCCCTAAGCAACCCAAAACCCATGGCAAACTTTATTGCTGAACTACAAACAGGCACCGTAGACTATGTCATATTAATGAGCACTAACGGCGTTAAATACCTCTTCGAAGCAGCCCAAAACATAAACCAACCCAGCACCCTGCTAAATGGACTTACAAAAACCTGTGTTATAGGCGTCGGCCCACGCACCGCACAAGAACTGGAAGCATACAATGTACACGTAGATATAGTCCCCAAAAAATATAGTTCCGAAGGACTACTAGAAATATTAACAGAAAAAAACATTTTAGGAAAAAAAATAAGAATTCCAAGAACAACAAGCGCCACCCCAACACTATTAAACCAACTTACCGCCATGGGTGCTAACGTGCAAGAAATACACGTCTACGAATCAGGTCTACCCATAGACGAAGCACTAAAAACTAAATTCCACCAAGACCTAACAAACGGCCACATACACGCAGTCCTCTTCGGCAGTGGCCTTAGCGCAAAAAACATATTCAAAATGCTCACCGAAAAAACACCAATAGAACAACTACAAAAAATATTCACCGAAAAAATAACAACCGTAGCAATCGGACCAACCACCGCACAAGCATTACAAGAACTCAACATCAAAGCTGACGTAATACCCCAAAACTACATATTCGAAGACGCCCTAACAGCCCTCGCAGAATACTGGAAAAAACCGTAACATCTTTGACCTTTAACATATCTCTAGCAACTTTTCAGCACCAAAACAACATTAGCTACAAACAGTTCATGTTGTTTCATGACAGCTATCGACAAATTGTTTCTTGCTTTCGTCTATCCGCCTCTTTTTTCAGAAATAAGCAAACAAAACAGCTCCAACAAAACTCGCTATTTCTATTACAACACTAACATAAATGATCATTCACTCTTTTGAACTCTCACTAATAGATGATGCATAGTTACCATTGACGTTATACACGTTATCACCATTTTTAGCTTTATTGTCTGAAATTTTTCCGCCAGATACCATAACATTACCATTTCCAATATACATGCCACCCCCCGATATCAGCAGAATTATTTGAAATCGTGCCCTTAAGCATTGTAAAATTTCCATCATTACATATACCACCACCAAGATTAGTAGCAACATTATTAGAAATTCCGCCTGTTCCAGACAGATTAACTATGCTGTTAAAAAAATTATACACACCCCCGCCTTTATCAGCAGTGTTATCTGAAATTTTACCCCCAGACATTTCAAAATTGCCTATAGCAATAGTTTGACCATTCTTTACGCCCCACCACTTATGGTAGCAGTGTTGCCTGAAATCTCACCATTCTTCATGATAAAAACGCCATTATTATTAACGTCACCACCGTGACTCGCTTTGTTGCACGAAATTACGCCATCCAATAACGTAAAACCGCCTCAGATGGATGATATCCTGCAATCTCTTTTGTATTTCCTTTAAAATTATACTCTATTCTAGTAGCACCACCCCAATTGTATATTCCTCCACCTTCATATGATGCTGCGTTATTTGAAATTTCGCCTCCCGACATTTCAAAAGTATTCTCATTGTATACCCAACCACCACTTTGCATTGCATTATTACCCGAAATTTTGGGTCATGTCCTAAGTTAAGTGGAAGGGTAGTTTTCTTTTGAAGAACCAAAAATTTATGACCAAACCTACAACAATTTTATGCATAAACACTGATTTTGAAAACCTAATACCACGCCTGACAAGTCGGCTGCACCAAGTACGTAAAGACAAATGCTTACGCTCAATACACTGTGTATTCCGTTTACCCGGTGTTACAATACTTTCAGTGATATGCGTTTTGTAAACAACATTCTCATCACAGTAGACAATACTTATTCTAAAAGGAGCAAGTAATACACGCAGCTCATCAAGATACCTGTGTTCACGTGTACCAAAACAATACGCTAAAGGAACACCAGTGTTATGGTCGATTGCCCACCAAAGCCAATACTGACAGGATTCGTCAGAAACATATGACCACATCTCATCAAACTCTGCCTCAGCCACCAAAACCTGATTGGATAAGACAATTTTAACCTTAATTCCCTGATCTTTCAGGTTTCGTATGTAATTATAATTTACTTGCCAAGACCATTTTTCTGTTTTTTTAAAATAGACGTTACAGTATCTTTAGAAATACCCAATATTCGACCTGTAGCACGCGTTCCAGTACCATCCACAGCCATTTTTAATACCTGATTACGAATTTCTGGTATGTAGGCTTTGTTTGTGTATTGTTCTATAAAGTTGCGATGAGTACACTTTGAGTTATTGCAATTATAAACTTGTTTTCCTGTCTTGTTATGTCCATTTTTTGAAACTTTCGCTACTACAAAAAGGATACACCACTTTAACAATCTTTAACACCATACAAATACTAACCTAATCGATAATATTTAGGCCCTCACATATTAAAATACTTTATGACATGACCGGTGTTTGCCTGTTTTTCGTATGATTATTCCGTTTTGTGGTAGGGGTATTTGTGTTTTTTGCATAGTGTCATGGTTGGCTCCTCTTTTGTATATGCTTATTTTTGCACATACATTTATGGTTTGTTGTTTGATTTGGGGCTTATTTGTTAAAATGGTCTTAAAAAACTGTATGTGCAAAAACACTATGAGATTTTAAGTTACAAAGAAACAATTCGCAATGAAATACAACGAAGATACGAGCTTAAAATGGACAGGCTTGATTATGCAGAGAAACTTGAAAAGTTACAAAGAGAGATTGACATATTAACAGTATTAGGCGAAAAAACGCCTGACGGGTCAAGCAAAAAATCTCTTGTCGAGGCAATACAAGTTTTGCGAGATGATTTTGACACGTTACAGCGTTCGCTCTACACTAAGCATAGCATATTGTCTGAATCGGCAATTAAAGAGTTAAAGGAATATAACGAGCAGAACAATAATTATGTGAAAGCTATGAGCAATGCAAACTCCGAAAAAGCGTCTGTGCATTCACAATCTCCGACAGTTCCGTCGGAGCTTTCAGTTTCATAGAATACACCATCATCGGTTAATTTGCCTTTAAAATCTATTCATATACCACCATATTGTTGGAGATTGTGGGCGGTGTAGCCATTCTTTTGCGTAAAGCTCGTATTGGTCTTTAGCGTCATTATATGTTACATCCATTTTGAAAAATCCTGTAATAGTCGGGTTTTTCGCGACATAAAAATACTTACAAATCGCATAGTAGTTGTCCTCTTCTTTGTAC
>JAITMO010000132.1 GCA_031277345.1 Candidatus Bathycorpusculum soli | reverse complement strand
AATGCGCTGTATTTGCTTATGGAGAAAGAAAACCCCAAACTCCCCAACCTCTACAAAATACTAACCGACAAAACATATCGCAACACGCTCACTGCAAGATGTAGTGATCAAAGTGTACGGTTGTTTTGGGAAAAACAATACGACAAAATGCCAAGTGACGCATCCATAGCTGTTCTAACTAAAATATATCGTCTTGTGCAAGAGCGGATTTTGGTGCCGATTTTTATGGCCGCCAAAAGCAGCATAAACCTCCGAGAAGCCATGGATGATAAAAAAATAATCATCGTGGATTTACCCGAAGGAAAAATAACAACGGATATGGCCAACTTTTTAGGCAGTCTTATCCTCTCATCCGTGTACAATGCTGGTATGTCCCGTGAAGATATTTCTGAAGAAAAGCGTGAACCCTTCTACGTATATGTAGATGAAGCTTATCGTTACGCTACCAAAAGCATCTCTGAAACCCTCCAATCCCTGCGAAAATTCAAGGTTTTCATAACACTGGCAAGTCAATACATTACACAATATCGAAAAGATGTACAAGATGCCATAACCCAAACATGCGAAACAATAATCTCGTTCCGAGTCGGCGAAGACACTGCTCGAACTCTTGAAAAGTTTTACCCCAAACAATACGGCTATCAAACCCTCATGAACTTACCCAGATACCTATTTTTTCCTATGGAAAGCGTCTTTTTATCCTGACCAATGTTAACGATAAAAAAGGGGTAATTTTTCAGAAAAACTAACAGAAACAACCACAAAAAACAAACAGACACACAACAAAAAACCCTGCAAAACCTAAAACAACCCCACAAACCAACCTAAAACCAACCCAAATAACACCGTCACCTAAACAAACCCCTGCGCAACACCCAACCAAACAACACCTCTTCCACTAACTAATTAACCACCATCAGAAACAACCCTCACAGCACAACACAAAATACCCACAACCTCATCCAAAGACAAACCACCACTATTATTACTACTACTCTTAGACATCCCGCGAACAGGAGCCTTAGAAAAACCCTCCTCCACAAACAACTCTTTATTGAAAAGCAAATGCCAAACAACAGTCAACATCTTACGCGCAACAGCAACATACGCCACCTTCCTACCCCTCCTAGACGTAATACGCCAAAACATATCCTTAAACCGACAATCCATCCTAACCGCCACATGAGCCACCTCAACCATAACCCTACGCAACCAACGCGAACCCCTCTTAGGAACTGTGTAAAAATAACTTGCAACTATATGCGTGAATTGCACGACCTCTTAGCAAAAAGGATTGCACATTATTTTCACACGATTCCTTAGTAATCCCACCAATTTTAGTCACACCAGCAGACTGAAACACAGAGGGAGCAAACCCACACCAAGAAGCCACCTGCCCACCATTACCAAACCGTGATACATCACCAAGCTCAGCCAAAATCGTAATACCTGACAATTTACCCACACCCGGCACCGACATAACAATCTCTAAAGCATCCTTATCCACCAGTTCAGCCATACGTAGCGCTATTTCATGGATTTGAATAGTCAAAGCTTCAATAGTACGTGACATTTGTTTAAGCAAAAACATGTCGGTCTCGCTAAGAGCTCCTTTAGCTGCATCAATTATCTTCTGTTTATGCTTTTTTAGATACTTATTCTCTGTAGTTTTTAGGATGTCTTCGACTGTTTTTCCTTGCATAAGTCCAGTTAGGATTTCTTTGCCTGCTTTGCCAAATATGTCACTTAACACTGAGCTTAGCCGCATGTTGTTTTTGCTTAGGATTTTTTGGCATCGGTTTTTGTATTGCGTACGATTTTCTACGTATCGTACTCTTGTGCGTGATAGTTCGCGTAGTTCTCGTATCTGTTTATTTGGGACGTAGCTAGGTCGTATTAGTCCGCTTCTGTGTAGATGTGCTAGCCATTCGGAGTCTCTTTGGTCTGTTTTGCGTCCAGGTATTGCTTTTACTTGATGAGCATTAGCTAGTATTGGTTTAAAGTTTGCGTCTTCTAAAATCATGTATAGTGTGGTCCAGTATGATCCGGTGGATTCCATCACTACGTCTAGGCAATTGTTGTTTCGCAGGTGGTTTTTTAGTTGTTCCATATCGGTTAGGCTGTTTTGGAAGGTTTGGGTTTGTTTTTGGCCTGTTTGGTCAAGTATTGTTGTGACTAAGAGATCTCGGTGGACGTCTATACCACAAACTTTTTGTTCCATACTTTGTACCTTCCTTTATTGGTGGTTGGAAGAGGTGCTCTCTTGTGGTTTTCGTGCCTTTTCCTATACGAGCTCGAGGCCTTGGCCTTCTGATCCGCTAAAGGGAGCACACACCATTTTGGTTAACGGGGTTTAAGAAACTGCCCCAAAAAAATGTCGGTGTTTCTTCCAACCACCATAATTAAAAGTAAACAGGATAAAAAGACGCTTTCCATTGCACTTCAATGAAAACTCGTTTTATAAAATTTGTTTCAACTCCGTTCTGTGGCAATAGAGAATATCAAATCCTAGAAACCATAGACCACAAAACAGGCAATAACAATCCTGAAGAGGTAATCAAGCATAGTCTTGAAAACTACGGTCGTTATGTTGATGTTGATGAGTTAATGGGTCAGGTGAAGGATAGGTCGGTGCAGGAAGAGTTTTTAGACTGGCCCATAACCCCAACCGAATGGCTAATACTACTCACTATAAGACAACACGGTGGAACCATAACCGAAGAAACCCTAAAAGAACAACTCATATACAACCAAGCAAACCCCAAACCATACAACCTAACAGAAATAACTCTATCAACAGCCCTGAAAAACCTTACAATTGACACAGCAAAAAGAGATCCATGGCTAACCTGCAAAGAAACAACACAACCACAGCAAGAATGCACAGAATTTCAGCCAAATGACAAAGTAGAAGTAAAAATCAAAGAGGTACGTTCACGGCTTTGGTGTTTAGCTTTAAGTGACAAAAAAGTCAAAGCGTTGCTAGATCCGAGTTTTTATGGTGAAAAGTCGGGGGGAGTAAAACACATCCAAACCATCATGGCACAATGTAAACTATACTGGTTAAAGGGGTGGATAACTCAAGTAGATACAGGTGAAACCGAAAAAAGCTTAGCCGACATATACGTCACCCCCACCCAACCAGAAGAAGCCAGAAAAGACTACATCAACACAATCAACTGGAACTACCCAGAAAGCTTTGCAGTAGAAATAGAAACCTACCCATCCAAACACTACGACCGACTAAAAGACAACTATACTCGAAACAAAAACATGGGCTTCCCAACACTCTTCATAGTACCAACTCAAACTGACCAAGAAAAACTAAAAGAAAAACTATCTGAATGGAACGCCACATACGTACAAAACACTGCTCAATTCAATTCCAACCACCCCGAACAGGTCGCCATAGAAACCAACAACATGCTAAACGACCAAAAACCAAGAATAAGCTCACCACTACTTAAACCCAAACCAATTGAATCATCTCATGAATTTCCCAACCAAAAACCCGCTAAATCAAACTTTGAAGAAAAACAGTCTTTAGATAATCAAAGTTATGGGTTATCTGAAGAGGGGTTAGAGAAAGAGCGTTTAATGTTAAAATTTGCAGGTGACGGCTGGTATTTCAGACTTAAAAACGTAAAAAACAAAAACTATCTTTGCGTAAGAAAATCCCGAGAAGAACACAGTCTCGGCCCATTCACCAACGGAATAAAATACATCGCTGAAAAAAACAAAATAAAAATAAAAAGGATACAAAGCTATCCACCAGATTTGAATAGCCTAACGCAAATAGAACAGTGAATGTATAAACATTGGTGTATTAAACTAATTAACAGCCGAAAAACTACAAAAAACATGTTCTATACAACAAATCAAAAATATTACACACAGGGATAGGGACAAGCGTTAAATGGTTCAAAGCGCCTTTTTGTTTGTTAACTAACCTGTCAGTACAAAGCATATAGTAAAACCAACAGACAACGAATGGTATATGTTAATTCGGCATAAAATAATACAAATGTTTCTAAAAGCGGAAAAACGGTATATGGGCTAACTAAAGGCAGAACATCATGAGTATACAATACCAAAAAACCGGTGAACCGAATGGAGGTACAACACGAAATGACCAGTGTAAAATTAATTAATGTTTACAAAACTTTTGATGGAATAAAATATGTTGTTGATGGCATTAGTGTTAATGTTGACAACGGTGCTTTTCTTGTTATAGTCGGCCCTTCAGGGTGTGGCAAAACTACCACGCTAAATTTAATCGCTGGTTTAGATAATGTGTCAAGTGGCGACATCATAATCAACGAGAAAAATGTAACTAACATTGAACCAAAAGACCGCAACATTGCAATGGTATTTCAGAGTCACACTTTATATCCCCATTTAACTGTTTACGAAAATTTGGCGTTTGCTTTAAAAATAAAACGCGTTGATAAAAAACTAATTGATGAAAAAATACAGAAAATCGCGGTTATGTTAGGACTTTCGGGTTTGCTGAACAGGAAACCACATCAATTATCGGGCGGTCAGAAACAAAGAGTGGCTATCGGTCGCGCGATCATAAGAGAGCCGTCAGTATTTTTAATGGATGAACCTCTCTCAAATTTAGATGCCACTTTGAAACGTTCCATGCGAGAAGAATTAAAGCGTTTACACAAGGAATTGCAGGCTACATTCATATATGTAACACACGACCAAATGGAAGCAATGTCGCTAGCCACACAATTAGCGATTATGCATGAAGGAAAAATACAACAAATTGGTTCTCCCTACGAAGTATTTATGAATCCAAATAATTTGTTTGTTGCTAAATTCATGGGTGCATATCCACTAAATTTATTTCAATGTGACATGATCAACAATAAGAGTGTGCTGTCCATAGATTTTTTGGGTGGAACGCTACACGCTTATTTGGATAAATCACATGAAATAAGTGCGGGTAGTATGAAAGTATGTGTCTGTATTCGATCTGAGGGCTTTGAGGTTTCGCCTGATCGATCGGGTGTACAACTTACAGTATTATCTACTGAAGTTCTGGGTGTTGATACCCTAATTAAGGGAGCAATAAATAATTGTGAGAATGAGAACACAATTATTAACGTACTGTTACCTACACAAGCCGTAAAGCAAGGTGCGATGGACATTTTTATTCGCCCAAAGTTGGATATGGTTATGCTTTTTAATGCTGTTACAGGTCAACGCTTTATTTTGCAAGAGAATCTGGTTTATGATTATCCATTAGACTTCTTGCGAAACTGTGAAATAGTGTAAAAGTTTGATTGTTATTATAGCGAAAAAATGTTCTGGTTTGAGGTTTAACCTGATTTGGGCGTTTAATTTTTTCAAAAAACAGGTATTCGCAAGAAATCTATTATCGTTAGATACTTCGCCATAAAAACACGTATAATGCAAATACTGTATTATTATCCCATCAAGTAAATTTTATATGCTTGGCAGCGGTTGAATCTCCTAATAGGCGTGTAAGGTGAGAAAATCTTGAAAGTGACATTCAGCGCATTAAAAAAGATTATAGCAATGATACTGGTTGTTTCTCTTGCATTAGGTGTACTACATCTTAGTGGCTATATTAACAAATCCGGATCATCTGAAAAAGTAGTCATCTGGGCATATAATTATTATATTGACACTGCCAAAGAGGCTGTAAAAGAATACCAAAAAACTCATAAAAACGTCGAATTTGAGATTGTCGAGCTCGGTCAAGACGATTTTAGGGAAAAATTTAGGATTGCACTTGCCAGTGGCAACAAAGAAAACTTGCCTGACATTATAGTTGATGAGTATTACACCCTCAAAGGTTATTTGGAATTCTACGAGGATTACTTTGCAGATTTAACCTCTTATGTGGATCCATCTCTTTACGTTGATTTTACTGTCAAAAGTGTTACATATAAAGATAAGATTTGGGCAATTCCATACGATACTGGCGTTGGTGCTTGGTTTTACCGTGTGGACGTTCTAAGCGAGGCAGGCTTTTCAGAAGCGGACGTTCAAAACATCACATGGGATAGGTTCGTTGAAATTGGCAAAGTAGTAAAAGAAAAAACCGGTAAATATATGACGCCTATATTTCCAGAAGCACAGATTGAAGGACGAATCATGCTTCAGTCTGCAGGCTCTTGGT
>JAITMO010000086.1 GCA_031277345.1 Candidatus Bathycorpusculum soli | reverse complement strand
TCAACCAAATACGAAAAAAGGCGACGTCCGAAAAAACTCAAAGAAACACACCAAACCTACCCAAATGGATAAAAACCATAGTCTCAAAAGAAACCTACCAAAACCCCCAAAAACCCCTCCTTATATGGACCACAAAATCACTGCGAAAAATACAAAACGTGCTCCTAAACGAGCACAACACCTACATTGCATTTAGATTAATAGCAACTCTACTACAAAAACTTGAATACAGTCTACAAAGCAACAAAAAATGCTACAAATCGGCGAGTCACATCTAAATAGAAATTAACAATTCGAACACATAAACGATACAGCAAAAGTATTTATAGAAAAGAACCGGCCTGTCATTTCTGTCGATACAAAAAAGAAAGAAATTATGGGGAATTATGTTAATAATGGGGGAGAATATCGATTTAAAAAGGATTCGTGTAAAGTTTTTGACTGTGGTTATTTTGAAGGCGAATTAATTAAAGTTGCACTATATGGTGTTTATGTTTTGAATGATAATGCTGTTTTTGTTAATTTTGGAACTATTTATGATGTTAGTGGGTTTGTTGTTGAGGGTATTTCTTGTTGGTGGGAAACTGGGGGAAAAATATGTATTCTGATGTTATAGAGTTGTATGTTGCTTGTGATTGTGGGGTAATAGTTTTTATTGTTTAGGGATGTGAAAGTTTCAGTTTTAAGAGTTTGCAGATTGTGTTGGTTTGGTGGTTTTTGTGTTGTATTTTTCTTTTGGGGTATCAAAGTGGGATAAGGTTGAGCTAGATTTTTTTGTTTTGTTAGTATTGGATTGGAAGGGTGTGTCTTTGGTTGATGTTGCAAGTGTTGTAAATTTAACTTCTAGTACTACTACTATTGCTATGTCTGTGGGGTTGTTTGTGGTTTGTTAGTGTGGTGGTAAGTGTTATTCTCTTAGGCAAAGACTCATTGATGGGGTGTTTGAGGTTGTGTGTTGTGAAAAGGTTTTGTCGTATGGTGAATGGAATTATAATTTTTCGCTACATAAAAAGTAAAAGTTATTTTTACACAAATCCTTACTATCAATTTGTGTTTGAACATGACAATTTGAAGTAATGTTTTTGCAGGATAAGGTGGTTTGTCAAGAGGTGTACAAAATTTTTAATGACATGAATTGTTGTTAGTGAAAATAAAAATAAGTGTGAAAAAGAGCTGCTTGGGGCTTTTTAACTTGTTTGGGTTTTACTGCCTTTTGCCTTTTTTGCTTTTCTTTTTTCATCTTTTTCTTTTTTAGTTAAAGGTTTGCTTTGTTTACTTGGCATGAATGATCCTCCATACTCTCTATGATGTTCCTGCTTTTAATATTTTCGAAATTTTAGGATGCCTATTTAAGTGTATTCTCTAAATGTGTGGTTACATTTAGTGCAGCGCATAAATTGTGTTGATGCTTCATCGCCGCCACGTGTTTGAACTTGCCAAACATAACATTCTGTGTTACCACATTTGTCACATTTCATTTTTATGGTTGCAAGGGTATTAATTTTTGAATCTTCTGCTGTTACAACGGTCATAAATGGTTGGGTTGGGGGTTGAATAACTTTGACTACTTTTGCTTGGGATCTGTTGCCACTTGCTTGTTTTGTATAGTCACATTTTGAACATGCGAGAACTATTTGTTCGTCAACTTTGCGAGGTTCAAGTCGACAATCACAATTTGGACAAAATTCCATATTTAGAGCCTCTTTAACTTAGATGTTTTTAATGTAGACTCAAAATATGAATATAAGCGTTTTTTTGTTTTGAGCCATAAAAGCCGTTCAATTCAAGTTTACATAAAAATAATTGATTTGTTTTTTATTTTTATTGCGCGATATTTGCAAAGATACAGGAAGAATATGTTGAATGTTAGTGTGTACGTGTATGGATGTTGTTTAACGGTTTAAAGCTGGGTTTGTGTTTCAAAGCTTAAATTTGGGAATATTATTTGTTTACGGGATAAGATGATTGGTTTGGTTAACGAAAAGATTCAAGCAGGCGATTATGCGTTAGTTTATCTTGATGCTCGTCGGACGTATATGTTAAAGGTTGAGGCAGGGCAGACGTTTCATACTCATAAAGGGTTTATCCGGTTTGATGAGTTGATTGGTAAAGAGTATGGAGAGCCTATTCGTAGTAGTTTAGGGGTAATGTTTACAACTCTTAAGCCGCAGCTTACAGACTATATTATGAAGAGTAGTCGTAATACCCAGATTGTGTATCCAAAGGATGCGGCTGCTATCATAATGTTTAGTGGTATTGGCTCAGGTAGTAGGGTAGTTGAGTCTGGAACTGGAACTGCTTCGTTGACAACGGCGTTAGCTCATTATGTTGGGCCAGCAGGCAAAATTTACACTTATGAGTTGCGTAGTGAATTTCAAAAGAATGCAGCTAAAAATCTACAACGCTCAAAACTATTTGATCGTGTAGAGATGAAAAGTGGTGATGTGACACTACTGGGTTTTGAGGAGCGGGATGTTGATGCAGTAATTTTAGATTTAGCAACACCTTGGCTTGTTGTACCGCATGCGTATGAAGCATTAAAACCGTCGGGAACGCTTGTTTCTTTTAGTCCAACTATTGATCAAGTAGTTAGAACAACAGAAGCGTTGCGTGAGAATAATTTTGTTTTTATTGAAACTATAGAGCTTATGATGCGTGCTATGCAGGTGGAGCGTGGAAAAACGCGTCCTCAAACTCTTATGACAGGTCACACCGGATATATTACACATGCGCGAAAAATTATAAAACTAGAAAACCCCACTAATGCAGAGACGTTAGAGATTTCTTCGCTAGTTCAAGAGTCAATGCCTGAAGTTACAGTTGACGAAGCAAACTATAGTTCACAAGAACCTATTAGTAGTAGTAATGGTGGTTCTTAGAAAAAGTATAGTTGAAAATTTTGCTAAGCTTTTGTTTTTATTTTTCTACCACTATTTTTTCGGTCATTAGGCATTGGAAGGCTTAGTTGGTAAACCGCTTTTTTAAACTGGTCACCTGTGCCACGTCTTGTTATGCTATAGTATGCGCCTAAGAGTTTGCCAAAGTATGGGATAAGTATACGATCAAATGCTTGATATAGGAGTGGGTTACGCAATTTGTTTTCTAGAAAAGTTGGTTTCCAGATTTTAATGTTGTATTCCCAGCATTTGACAAAAAAGTCCCATCTGATTTTAGAGAGAGAGTCCATTTCTGCACCTTTCTTGTTCATTAAAACACAGTTTTCTAATGGAACAAAAAAGAGCG
>JAITMO010000065.1 GCA_031277345.1 Candidatus Bathycorpusculum soli | reverse complement strand
CAGGTTTGTTTTATGGTATGCCCTTTTTTCCTAAAAGATAGGATGGCTTCTCTGAAATCTAACCTATATGTCATAATAAACAATAAAACACAGTACAAAATTTAAACTAGACTGCTATACTATACCAATTGTTTGGTTGATTCGTCAAACGGGTGGTGTTCTTACATTTTTAACTCCAATTATCATCTTGGGCAATCTTGTGATCACAAATATTATTTTTCACAAAACAAGTTTTTTAAACCCTTCCACGATAGTGTATTGCATACAGCAAGAAGAACACAAAACGCCCTTGCCTCAGGCTTAATAACTATACTCATAATGGGAATCATCACACAGAAACTTGTACACCCCTCACCAAATCATTTTATGGTGTACTGTGCTATCTTTTTTGTTATTGGAACAATAATTGGATATGTAATTCAAAGAACATAAAAACTTGAGCATCCTGTGTTTTTGTTGTTACACTGTGTTGCTTATTTTTCTCTGGAAAAAATTGTTAATTATATCCATTAAACTTTCACAAGCATGCCAGCGGTCTTCTAATGAACTATCTTCATCTGTTTCTTTAACGTAATTTTGAAACTTTTTTATATCTTCAATTAATGGCTCTTGTTTGTTTTCAAACTCTTCTTTGAGCTGTTTTTGTTTTTCTTTAAAACTTAGTGTGGTTATCTCAAGTTCTTGTTGTTTATCTAGGTATTTTTGTACAATAATAGCTTCCTTTTGTTCTCGCTCTTTTCTGGATATACCTCTGAAAAATCCTGTTTTTGTTTTTATTATTTGATCTTGTTCTCTCTTTAAGTCTTCTAATTCATTGTTTAACTGTTTTAGTGCATCTGTTCTTTGCTTTGTAAGTGTGGATATGCTGATTAGGTAGTCTTTTTTTACTTGTTGGATACGGTTTTTAGCGGTTGATAGCTTAATTATTTGTTTTTCAAATGTGTTTTCTTTTTCTCGGTGTTTTTCGAGTTGTAGTTTTATAGTTGTGAGTGTTTGGGTGCGTTCTTTTATGAATTGTTCATCTGCATCTATGTTTGGTTGGGTTTCAAATTCGTTTAGGATTGTTTCTACAGTTCGTAGCCAATAATTGAAGTGTTCACTAAATGGTGATGTGGCAAATTTTTGATTGCCTAAGGTGTGTAAGCGTTTTAGAGTTGTTTCAAAAATTTGTTGTTGCGAACGTCTTGTTTCTTGGCTATTTGATTGTCTGACGGGTTTATTTTTTTCTTGAGCCTTTTTGTATTGTCTTTTTATTTTTTTAGATGCTCGTGCTCGTGGATAGTACGCCATAAGTAGATGTATGTGTCTAATGTTATTTATTTTGTTTCTTTGTTTGATCTATTTGAGTGTGTATTGTTGTTTTCTATTTAACTAATCTTATTTTATATTTTTTGTACCGTCATACTTTAATTTTGTTTTGTGCCTTTTTTTATGTGGTTGTTATGAAGAAGACAAAGATTATTGCTACTATTGGTCCGGCTAGTTGTTCTGTGAATGTGATTAAAAAGATGGCGCGTGCGGGGATGAATGGTGCTAGAATTAATACTGCTTATGGTGATATTGCTCAGTATCAGGAGGTAGTTGAGAATGTGCGTAAGGTTGTTGATGTTCCAATTATTGTTGATCTTAAGGGGCCTGAGATTAGGTTAAAAGTGTTGCAGAAGCAGACTTTGTGTAAGGGTGAGGTGTTGGAGGTTGGTTTTGGTGGTGAGGGTGGGGTGAGTTTTAATCATAATTTTTATGATGATGTTTCTGTGGGTGATGTTGTTCTTATTGATAACGGTAAGGTTAGGACGGTTGTAACTGAGAAGTGTGATGGGGTGTTATCTTTGTTGGTTATTGTTGGTGGTGTAATTGAGGACGGTAAGGGTGCTAATTTGCCTAATAAGCGTCTTTTGGTTTCTTCTCTTACTGATTATGATTTAGAGATAGTAGATTTTGCTAATAGAGTTGGTGTGGAGTATATTGCTTTGTCTTTTGCTCGAACTGCTTGTGATGTTGAGGATTTGGCTGCAATTTATGATGGGGGCATTATTGCCAAGATTGAGAATTTTGAGGGTGTTGCAAATGTTGATTCTATCTTAGAGGTGGCTAATGGTGTTATGGTTGCGCGAGGTGATTTGGGTGTTGAGATTGAGCCTGAGAAGGTGCCTTTAGTTCAGAAATCGCTTGTTAGGCGTTGTAATCAACGTGGAAAGTTGGTTGTGACGGCAACTGAAATGTTAGAGTCTATGATAGTTCATTCTTGGCCTACGCGTGCTGAGGTAAGTGATGTTGCTAATGCCATTTTAGATGGTTCTGACGCGGTTATGTTGTCGGGTGAAACGGCTATTGGAGCGTTTCCTGTGGAGGCTGTGGAAATGATGAACCGTATTGCTAATGAAACCGAGTCTGCAGTGCGGAGTAAAGTTGAAGATGTTGCATTTGTCAATATTTCTGACACAATTAGTCGGGCAATCTATAGAATATGTCAGAGCATGCCTCTTGACAAAGTTGTAACTTTGACAAAAACTGGTTATACTGCTAGAATGATTTCACGTTTCAAAATCTCTCAACCTATAATTGCTGTAACACCTAACATCAAAGTTAAAAAACAATTAGAACTAGCTTTTGGCGTTCAACCAGTATGTATTGACTATTTAGCTGAAAAAGACCCAATATCTTTTGTTACAAACAAATTGCATTCTTCTCGACTGATCTCTGACAAAGAAACCCTACTATTTACCGCAGGCGCACGCACTAACAAGAGACACGCAAGTAACTCTATTGAAATCCACAAAGTAGACGAACTCAGAAAGTTTATACAAAAATAACTCTTTATTTTCCAGCAGTAATTGGCGTTTAATAGTTAGTATGTTTATGGCGTTTTTGGCGGTTATATGTTATGGTGGAGTGAAGTTTATATCTAAAATATGTAGCAAATCAAGAAACACCATTACAACTGAGTAAAAGAAAATAAAAATTGAAAAAGAAAGTCATATGTCGAACTGAAAATCTGCCAACATGGTGTGTCGAGAACCTGTTTATGAAGAAAACCTGTATCCTCACACCAAAGCTTGCACCAACTCCAAACACACACGTCTCATCTAGTAAAACACTACAACAATAACTACTACACACCATGTCTACAGCACACATGGGCAGATCGATTAGTAACATATAGCATCATTTTGCTATTGTGTGAGAATTTTTAAACCAACAACTATTTTTCTACATGCAACAAAATACCAGTATAGCAATATGTATGTAAAGAGTAAAAATTAATAGCATCAAAACCCCTTATACATGTGTTGCTGGTGGTGGTATGATTATGAGTGTAAAGTTTAGAGCCTCTCGTTGGCCTTTGTTATTTGCATCATTATTTGCTGTAGTGTTAGCGTCCTCTCTATTTGTAAGCCTATTTGTTAATGATACCAGTGGAGCATCTTTAACAGATGTTGTGCATGTTAAAAATGAAGCTGAACTAAAAGAAGCTATAAACAATGCACCATCTAGTAAAGCAGTAACTATCGCCTTAGATAACGATATCACCCTAACTAACTTTATCGAAAGCAGCTATATCTACAATTATTATTCTGGTGCAATAATCATTCCAGCTAACAAAGATATCACCCTCACAAGCAGCAGGTATAGTGGGTTTTACAAGCTAATCAGCGACGTAGATATACCTGTTATTCTTGTTGGAGGCGGCGGGATATTGAGAATTGATGGGATTATTGTAACCCATAAAAACGGCGTTCTTGGATGTGGAGTGCAAGTTTTGGATAAAGTATATGATCCAGATATAAATGTAGAAGCTAATGTTGGTGGTGTGCTTTATTTGTATAGTGGTGAGATTTCAGGTAACACACGTGAGGTACCGCTTACTGGTGGGGGTGTAAGTAACATTGGTACTTTTATTATGTCAGGAGGCAAAATTTCAGATAACTCTGCTGGTGGGCATGGTGGGGGTGTATATAATGGTGGTGTTTTTAAGATGTTAGGGGGTGAAATTTCAGACAACACTGCCAGCAGTAGTGGTGGTGGCGTGTACAATGGTTATTATGGTAGTTTTTCTATGTCTGGTGGTACAATTTCTGGCAACACAGCTATGGTTGGTGGTGGTGTATGTAGCCAATTGTATTTTGGTACTTTTGAATGGGTTGGTGGAACAATTTCTAGCAACATTGCTACAAGTGAAGGTAATGATGTGTACCCAGATGATAGTAGCAACACACCTGATGGCAATAGTGGCGGTTCATCTAATAGTGGCAATGGACAATCTGTTGAGGGTTTTAGTGTTGATGATGTTTTAGTTATTTGTGTAGTTATTATTGTAGCACTGAGCGTTGCTATGGTTATCTTGTTTTTTACTTTCAAAAAGAGAATAAGGCAAGCAGAGGGCAAACAAAATAAACTATAGTTAAAATTTTGTTTCTTAAAAAGTTCAAGTATGCTTAAACTAAAAAAGGAAGGAAAAGAGTGATATAGCACATTGACTTTTTATAGGCGTTTGTTGTAGTGTAATCGTGTGAAGGGCACATTGGTTAAACCGATATCAAATGACAAGCGAGCTGCCATCGTTAAACATATGCAAGAGGGTAAAAACACAAAAGATGTGGCAAAATGGCTACTTGTCAGCATAAGAACAGTAGAACGCATCTGGAGAAAATACCAAAAACAAGGTCACTACCAACCCGAACCACTAAACTGCGGACGAAAACCCCTAGTCGATACAACAACCATGGACAAGGTAGTGGCAAAAGTCCGTGAACAACCCGACATAACACTCCAAGAACTAATTGACGAATTCAAGTTACCCATAAGTCAATCTGCCCTCTGCAGACGACTACGCAAGCTGGGATTAACTTTTAAAAAAAGACTCTCCATCCAAACAAACAAAAAACCGCAAAAGTAATAGAAGCACGCACAGCCTATCGTAAAACACAACAAGAACTAAACGTATCAACTACTTATTGGTTTGATGAGAGCAGTGCTAACTGTGGCATGACACGTCTTTACGGCAGGGCCTTTTCGTATGAATGCGTAGATGATTATGTGCCTGATGTGCGTTTTGAGCGAATGTCGGTTGTTGGTGTGTTGGGTTTGGACGGTTTTGTGGTTCCTTTGTCGTTTAAGGGTTCGTTGAATGGTTGGTTGTTTGGCGAGTATGTAAAGTATTGTCTTGTGCCACTTATGAAGAAGGGGGATACTTTGATTTTGGATAATTCTTTTGGTTCACAAAGTTAAGGGTGTGTTGAATCCTTTGGTTTTGTTGGGTGTGAAAATTGTGTTTTTGCCTGTGTATTCGCCGGATTTTAATTCTATAGAGTTTGCTTGGTCAAAAATTAAAGCGTATTTACGTAAGGTGAAAGCTAGAACTGCTGATGTTTTGGCTGCTGCTATTTCAGAAGCTTTAGTCGCTATAACTGGTGCGGACATTGAAGGTTGGGTTAAACACTGTGGTTATCGACTATGAAAAGTCAAACTGCTATATGTTGAGTTTTTAACTCAATATTTGTGATGTTTTTGTTGTTGTTTTATTTGTTGTTTGAGTTCTGTGTTTTCTTTTACTATTATGTTTAGGGTGGTGTTTAGTTGTGTTATTAGGTCGTTGACTCGTAGGTTTAGCAGTGTTATGGCTTCTTGGGTTTGAGGAGACAAGTTAGGTGTTAGCTGCTGTGCTGGTGATTGCTGTATTGTGTTTGATGATTCAGATGTTTGTTGTTGTGTTTGTGGTTGTATGTTTTCTATTTTTCCTTTAGACATAATCTTTCGTCCTTTAGTTTCCTATTGCGATGTAGTGGAGTGTTAGGTTTGGAACGCGTGTAATATTTTGGTTTACTGTGGCAGAATCTATTTTCATCATGAGCGACTGTATTTTCTACAGTTTCATAGACTGTGTCAAAAGTCAAAAATCAACTCGTAAAATTACTATTTACAGTGGCATATAAAATGGTGTACACTGCATGTAGTGTGTTGGAGTTGATAAGTTAGTTTTGACACAGTCTGTTCAGCGGAGTGTAAGATAGCGGTAATATCGTCTATAGTTGCAGGACGTACTCAATCAGCATTAAATATTGTTGATGTTATGTGTTGTTCTTTTGGTCTGTTTGTTTTTGGGAGGCATAGTTAAAGGTTAGTTTGTATTAGCTATCGGTAGTTATATAGAGTGAGTTGATTCCTTTGGTTGACGTAAGACCGTTTAGAGCTATAAAATATACTTCTAAAGCGGGTAGCCCTGAAGTGTTGGTTACTCAGCCTTATGATAAAATTGATTTTGAAATGCAAAAGGCATACTATGATATGTCGCTCTACAATTATTGTCGTTTGATTTTGCCTCTAGAAGTTGATCGGTATCAGATTGCGAATCAACGTATTATGCAGTGGTTAAATGAGAAAATTATGGCACGTGCGAATCAGCCTGCGATTTTTGTTGCCCAACAAGTATTTAGTGTCAATGGAAAAAAGTTGGTTCTTACGGGAGTTATTGCTGCTTTACGGCTATATCCTTATAGCGAGAACATTGTTTTCCCACACGAGTTTACACATTCCGCGCCAAAAGCTGATAGGTTGAATATGTTGCGAACTGTGCAGAAAGATCTTGAACAGGTTTTTTTGATGTATCCTGATCCTGAAGGAAAAACGCTTGTTTTCTTTAAAGAAATAGCCAGTACGGATCCTCTTGTTAATGTTACGGATTCTGATGGTGTTGAATATACTGTTTGGGAAGTTACTGACTGTGAAAAAATTCAGTTTATACAGCAAGTGCTAAGTGAAAAACGGATGGTCATTAATGATGGTCATCATAGGTATGAGAGCGCTGTTGCCTACCGGGATGAAATGCGTGCTAAGGGTGAGGGTTGTGATGATTCTGCGTTTAATTTTCATATGTGTTATATGACACCTGTGCAAGAAGGGTTAACAATTTTGCCAACTCATCGTTTGTTAAAAGATGTAAAGATAACTCCTAAAGTTATAGAGGAGCTTAAACGCTATTTTACCGTTACCGAGGTTGCACCAAATGTTAAAGCTTTAGATAGTTATCTTGCAAATCATATTGATGAACACGCATTTTGTATGTATGATGGGAAAAATGCGTATGGTCTAACTTTGAAGTATGATGAAAATGTGTATCAATTTGTTAACGCTTATACATCCAAAGAAACTAAAATTTTTGATGTTGTCATTTTGCGTGACATAGTGTTTAAGGCTATTTTGAAAACAGGGGATCTAAAAATTGACGAAAATATCCTCTATGTCCGATGGACTAAAGCTGCTATCGAAAAAATTGATTGTGGTGATGCAAGTGTAGCTTTTCTTGTAAACCCCATAAGTGCTAAAGCAGTTCTAGAGCTTGCATTACAACATGAACGTTTACCTGAAAAAAGCACTGATTTTTACCCCAAACCCTTATCCGGTTTCATGATGATGGATATCGCATCATCTGAAAAACTCTAATTTTTCTTTTTTAGTGTTCCAACAACATTTTATAGATATAGTTGAAAAAGTTTAGAAACAAAGTTTTGAAAATTAAAAAAATGTTTTTATGATGCTTGACCTGGTGAACTGCTTGTTTTATCTACGTGGTATTAATTTAGCGCTATGATGTTGACATAATGTTTAATTAAATGTTTTTACCTCTTAGACGCGGTAATCATTATGAGTAAACAATCTAGTTCAGACTTTAAAAAATATGTCGCCGAATTAATCGGGACGTTTATTCTTGTTTTTGCAGCATGTGGTAGCGCAATTTTTGCAGGTAATGCTATTGGGAATTTAGGTGTATCTTTCGCATTTGGGCTTGCAGTGCTAGCTATGGCTTATACTATCGGTAGTATTTCTGGTTGTCATATTAACCCCGCTGTTTCAATCTCTATGTTGGCCGCTGGAAAAATTAGTGTAAAGGACACTGCGTTTTATGTTATTTTCCAATGTATAGGCGCGACAATAGGTGCAGGTGTACTTTATTTGATGGTCACTGACGGACTTAATAGTGTAAAGTTAGCTGCGTTAGCTCAAAACGGCTATGGTAATGCAGTAGTGGGCGGTGGTTACTCTCTTATTGTGGCATTAATTGCAGAGATAGTTTGTACATTCTTATTTATCCTTGTCATCCATGGCTCACTAAGTAAGAAAGCCCCCAAGGGTTTTGCAGGAATATCCATTGGTCTTGCTCTAACACTAGTTCACTTAATATTAATACCCATAACTAATGCCAGTGTTAATCCCGCAAGAAGCTTAGGTCCAGCATTATTTGTTGGTGGCTTGGCTCTAGAACAACTTTGGCTGTTTTGGGTCGCCCCAATAATCGGTGGTTTGCTTGCAGCAGGCGTATGGAGACTAATCGATTCTGACTCTCCAAACCAACCTGCTGAGAGTCAAACTCAGTGAACTGCGTTTAGGGTAATAGACACCATAACACGCTTGCTGTTTAGTCAAACGCGATGTATGATGTCAAATTAAAACCTGCCAAAACGTAAAAAACACGCCTTCCTTTTTATATTCTGTTTTTGTCCATAACTTAATTATGCCCTGTTACATGTAGCGGTATGGATTACTTCTTAATACAATATTTTAGAAATGTTGTTTATGATAAGGTTGTTGTGTTTGAAGTTTGAAATGTGTGTTTTCGGAGGTTGCTACTATTTTTAACTGTATTTGAGTTATGAATTAAAAATGTGGGTAGACGCCTGGGTTCCCTTTTTTATTTATGATGTGAATTGATTATTTTGTGTATTTTATTGGTTGGCGTTTGAATTTTTTTTTACAGATTATACTACAGAAATGATATGTTTCGCCTTCATAGGTGATTTTAAATTTGGCAGTGTTTTCGTCTAGAACCATGCCACAAACTGGATCTCTAAATGACATTCTCTGGGTTAAACCTCAGTGAAGATTATACTTGCAACCATTTATGGTTAGTGGTAGGGCAAGAAACGTTTTGAAAGAAAATATAAGATGCATAAACTTTAGTTATGCGTGTTTGTATCTGGCTGGTTTTAGTGACTGTTTTAGTAGAAACTTTGTATTGGTGAATCATCATTGCCTTGTTTGTCTTTGTTTTTTGTGGTGAGTTCTTCTATGCGTGTTTTTGTTAGGGCTTTGATGTTATTAAAATTGTTAAGTTCTCCATAGCTGACTAGGGTGATTGCGGTACCTGTGGTTCCTTTACGTGCTGTTCTGCCGATGCGGTGGAAGTACACTGGAGGGTCGTTTGGTACATCATAGTTGATTATATGTGTGATGCCTTGTATGTCTAGTCCTCTTGCTGCAACGTCTGTTGCGACAAGTAAGCTTAGTTGGCCTGTTTTAAAGTCGTTAATTGCTCGATCGCGTTGCGCTTGAGTGAATCCAGCATGTAGCGCTTGAACTCGGAAACCTTTTTTGTACATTTGACTGGTGAGTCGACTTGTATCTCTTCGGGTTCTGCAAAAAATTATGGCTTTTTCTACGTCATCTTGACGTAGTATGTCACATAGGGCATCGAATTTGCCGTGTTGGTTAATGACTGTGTAGAATTGTTTCATGTGAGTGACTGCGATTTCGTCTTTGCTTACAAGTATTTGTTCAGGGTTTTTCATGTATTTGTTGCATATACGCATGACTTGTTGGTCGATTGTTGCGCTAAAGAGGCTTGTTTGTCTGTCGCGTGGTGTTCTATATAATATGAATTCAACATCTTCTAGAAAGCCCATGTCGAGCATACGATCTGCCTCGTCTAACACAACGAACTTGACTGACGCAAGACTAAGTACATTTCGTTTTATTAAATCAATTATTCGTCCTGGTGTGCCTACAACTATGTGTATGTTGCCTTTTAAGGCGTGAATTTGTTTGTTAATTGATTCTCCACCATAGACTGGTAGGACACGTATTTTTGCATATTTGCCAAATTTTGATAGGTTATCCGCTACTTGAACGGCTAATTCACGTGTTGGAGCTAGAATTAGTCCTTGAACCCCTCTAACGTTGGGATTTAATTGTTGGATCATTGGTACACCAAACGCGGCGGTTTTACCTGTTCCTGTTTGTGCCTGCCCGATAACGTCTTTGCCTTCAAGTAGTGGCATTATTGCTTGGGCCTGAATTGGAAAAAGAGTGTCAAATCCTATTTCGGTTAAACTTTTTAAAATTCCTTCACTTAATGGTAATTCTTTAAATGATTGTGCTTGCAAACGATTTTTTCTCCTGCCACAGAATGTTCATGTCATAGTTTTTGAAAGCTCAGGAGCCTTATAGTTATTACATGAGATATGTGACGCGGTCTCTCCTGTTGTGTCAGAAATATAAAAAGATTTGTAAAGGTAAAACAAGAACGGAATGAAAAAACCAAACGTCTATATTTAATTATCTAAAAAACAGTTAAACTACACTCAAACAATACAAAATGTTCAATGATTGAAAACAAATAAAAAAGCTGTCATATGAATTATCTAGTGTGTTGCCTTGGTTTTCATACTTTATTTAAAGAGAAATTAGGCATTGTAGTGTGGTGGTTGTTTAAATTGTGTTGTTGGATTTTGTTTGTAAAATGTTGTGGGTATGTTGGTGGACTATTTATTTGTAGCATATTTGGGTGAGACTGTAAGGATATTGTTTAGTATTGATGGTTGTCTTTCTGACGATCTGGTAAGCAGCGTGTAGTTCACTTTGAAATGTTGTGTGTTTGTTGCAATTGTTCAAGTAATTTGTTGTATTCCGTTTTTGCGTTTTGATTGTACACACTGCAAAAAGCTATACAAATACCAAATATCACATACCCGAATAGTCTACCATAATTGTGGTGGAAAAGGAGGATAAAAAAACAGAGAAGAACTGTTCCAATAATGCCTGCAAAAAGAACGTATAGTTGACCGTGATATATGATTCGTTTGACTTTGTCAAGTTGAACTTTTAACACTTTATGCTTTCCGCATTATTAACTCGCTCTGTAAAACGTTGGTTGTTTTGGTATAGTTGTTGTGTGAGGGGCTTTGGTGTGGATTGTGTTGGGTTTTAAGTGAGGCGTTTTTGTGCGGGTTGTTTGTTGAGCGTTTTGTATGGTTGTGTAATGAATTATTACTGGAAAACTTCTGAAGTATATAAAGGAAAAGAGGATATCTTTTCGGAAAAAAATAGTTTTTTTGGTTGTTAACTTGGCAATTAAAACGCCGCATTAACGTATTTTAGCAATAAAAAATGCTAAAAAGCCAATTTATGGTTAGTTACTTTTCAAGTCCCATATTTCATCTATCATGTTGATGACATGCTGTATACACTCTACAGTCCATTCACCCATATGGCCGACGCGGAATGTTTTATCTGCTAATGCGCCATAACCTGCAGAAATAAGATAACCTCTATCTGCGAGTTGCTGATTTAATGCTTTAACATTTTTGTATTGTGTGTTATTTATGCAACTAACTGTAACTGACTCGTAGCCTGGCTCGGGGAACATTTCAAAATGTTTCTTTGCCCATTCTTGTGTATATTTTGCCATGTTTAGATGTCTTTGATAAACTCTCTCGTAGGTTTCAGCAAGTAAAAGATCCATGCGTTTATCTAGTGCATAAAGCAGACTCACGTTTGGTGTGAATGGTGTTTGATGTTTTTTTTCAAACTCAAACATCTCAACCATATCAGTATATGCACCACGATTGGGCACGGTTTTTGCCCTCTCAATTGCCCTATCACTAACTAGTCCAACTGCTAAACCCGGTGGCAAAGCAAAACATTTCTGCGTAGACGCAAAAATTATGTCACAACCAATTTCTGAAGGAATCAGTTTATCGCCTGCTAATGATGATACTGCATCAACAGCTAATATAACCTCTGGGTAATCTCTGCGAATCATTTGTGCAATTTCTTTAATGGGACTGCAAACGCCTGTTGAAGTTTCATTATGGCAGACCGTTACTGTATCGTATTTGCCATTTTCAAGTTTTTCAGCAACCGCATCCGCTTTTATAGCTTTACCCATCTCCACATCAAGTACATCTGTCTCTTTACCACACGCTTGAAGCGTTTGAGCTGCCCTCTTTGAGAAAGCACCATTTACACATGCAAGTGCCTTCTGTTTCACTACACTTCTAGCAACAATATCAAACCAAAGCGTACCTGACCCTGTAGTTATAGTTGGCTTAATATCTGCTGTCAACTGAAAGAAATTAGTTAATTTATCTGTAATTCCACCATAAAGTGTGGAGAACTCTTTTTCTCGGTGCCCTATAAGATAACGAGTCTGTTCCTCTAATACTTCTCTACTTACCTCTGTTGGCCCTGGAATTAAAAGTTTCTTATGCATAACATTTCCTCTATAAAACAAGAGTCACTGAAAATATAAAGAGTTTATGTTACCAAACCCAATAACAACTCTTAACACAACCACACACAATATAGCCTCAAAATAGCGCCACCCTTTTATAACAATTCAAAACATCCACTATGAGGCAAACACTTGACAAATCCAACCAACACAACCACCACATACGAAGTGCCAACATGGAACCAAATCTACAGAATGCTTCTACGACAATCTAAAAAAATCCAAAGATCCCTCTACAAACCCGACCTCATAATAGGCATAACTAACGGCGGTACAGTACCCACACGCATACTAACCGATCTGCTCCAAATCCCCCAAACCACTACTATAAACATCAAATCATATACAAACATAAACCAGCTAAACACTCGTCCTATGCTAAAACAACACCTAAGTATTCCAATAAACGACAAAAAAATTCTCATAGTTGACGATATCTCCGACTCAGGTCAAACTCTAAAAACTGCAAAACATCACCTAATTGAAAAAGGCGCAACAGAAACAAAAACTGCCACCCTTTACACTAAACCAGTAACAAAGACCCGTCCAGACTTTACCGAAAAAATCACCCATCACTGGATAGTATTCCCATGGGAAATCAAAGAAACAATACAAAATATTCTCCAACAACAAAAAGACAAACAAACAACAATTAATACCGAATTTGCTAAACTAATAAAAGCGGGCTTGCCCAAACACCTTATAAAACAAATCATCAAAACCATACCGGACGCACAACAACTTGACACTACATTACTTTAAAGAATTTAATTACTACACCGAAATCACAGGATTCAAACAAATCAACCCCACACAAGCAACTAACTACCTCAAAAACAACCGCAAAATAGACCCACAAAACATTTGGATCCAATTCTTCAACTCCAACCTAATTGCTACCCATAAACACCTCTACTTTGCCATCCTAAATACCCTAAACACATTCAAACACCACACTACCCACTCAAAATCCATGGCAATGGAAACCCTACTATACACCGCTGCACAACATCAAATACAAAAAGCAATCCAAACAATCGGCCTAAAACCCGACACAACCAACATAGCAGTAACAATACTGGCCAAAAAACCACAACAAATCAAATCCACACTTGCCGATTTATCAGATAATCTACAAACAACACCCTGCGAAACCGTTCTAGACTTAACACAAACAAAAATCAATCAAATAAAGCAGACATTTAACATAACCAATCAAATGATAGAAACAATAACAAAAAACAAAGAAACTAACACAACTCTTGTAGACTTGGTAATAGAAAAAATTGCCCTAATGGCTACAAAAATCTAAATCATCTTCTCCTTCATAACCGATATAATCTCATTTGGCTTAACCAACGAAATCCCAGTAACAGCACCCAAAATTTCGATAAGTAAAATTTTATCAGGATTTTTCATATCTGCCCTCTGACAAATATTTGCTGCCACAGCCGAAATAATATCCATCGAATGCAATGTAGTAAACCGCTTCTCAATAGTAATCCGATAAGTCTCATCCTCACCGATACGAGACGCAAGCTCCAACGACACCTGCTTTATCGACTCAACATCTGTCAACACAACACGCTCAATTGGCATAATACGCAACGCAAAACGAAACTCATAAGGACACTCACCAAGCAAACTTCTAAACTTATCAACAGCCACATAAGGATCTAAACTAGTCCTAGCAACAATAATACCTCGCACACCCGTTTTAACCGCCACTGCATCCGCATC
>JAITMO010000223.1 GCA_031277345.1 Candidatus Bathycorpusculum soli | reverse complement strand
CCTTCCAACTACAATACGCCACTGGCGGAGGAAGCGGTGGATGTAATTGTGATACAATTAATAATCCGTTGACAGTTAAGCACAATTATGTGAACTTTACTAACTCCATAGTTGATCTTCGCAAGTGGATGTATCGGGAGAAAATATTTTCAGGTGGCAACACATTTGCTACCATTGGCACTGACGCAAATAATGCTGTGGGTTTACGATTTAAAGACCACAATACTGGCAAATGGACCGATGTGTTTGGAAGTCTTCTTTTCAGCAACCCGTCTGATTCAGATCCCCGTCCAGGTTTTGCTGTAAATGACCACCTATACGTACGCAGAGACTTTTTCGTCCGAGGACAAGTAAACAGTATGGAAGGTGCAATCATGCTTTATGGAAATGGCTATAATGCAGTCAACTCGTCTAGTCCTGATTGGTGGATTGGATGGGGACCACGCATCGGAACTCCATTTATACATCTTGCACAAGGTGGCGCACACATGCCCTCATACGGTCTTGGAGGCAATCCAGCTGCAGAAACATTGCTTATTGTAACTAATTCAGGCGGTCCAAACAACAGTAACAGCAACATAGATAGCGCATACAGTTATGGTGACATTGAATGTCGTGATGTAGTAGCGCACGGTTTTCTTAATACTGCACATTTACGCACATTGTGGGGGTATAGCATTTATGTGTATAACAATTTAATACCTAATGGCAGCAACATTAGCCTTGGTGAAGATGTTACTGGGCGCAGATTTGAAAACTTGTACATCAACAGCGATATTGTTTGTCGTGGTTATGTAAACACTGCACACATACGTACAATTGGTGGTTCAACGGTCAACTTACATAACGATCTTATGCCAAATGCTTCTAACTCTCTCGACTTCGGTTCTGCAAATCGATATTGGGCTGCTACGTTTGGCAACGAAGTGTACGGTAAAACAGCGCGTTCATTTGGTTGTGAGCGTAGTCTAAGTGGGAAAGAATGGGTACAACTATCCAGTAAAGAGGATGCCGAAAAAGCTTTGACACAGGAGGTTAAAAAGAAACTCTACCATATTACGTATAGTGAGGAAAATGAAGACGAAATCATATGTATCTGTGGTAAGAGTGTTAAAAAACCTTGTCCTGAGCATTTAGATGCGTGGAATGATCGTTATACTCGTAATGAAACTAAGCGTCTTGAGGCAGCAAGTTTTCTAGTATTAGAACATTCGTCAGAGCTATTGAAATTAAGTAAGGCCTTGGAGGCAGCAAATAAAAAAATATGTGAACTAGAACAAAAACTGGCGGATTTAGGAAAAAGTGAAAAATGTTGACTGAGCAAATAAAAAAGTCTCAATTTCCTGAAATATCGTTTGCTGTGCAACAATCTTTAGGCAAACTGAGGGCACATATAGCTGATTTGATGGAGCAGATAAATATTGTAATCAAATACTGTGGAAGGGAATACAGAATTACGAGGAAAACTTGCCAATACACAACCTTTACAACAAAAAAGGTAAACTTTAACCAAACATATCATTTGTTCCCAAATGAGTGTGAACAAAAAAAATTGGCACAGCTCTCTTTTTTTACAAAGCAAATTAAATATGGAAAAATACAAAAACATAACAATAAATATTTTAACTTTTTAAATACTTTAATTTTTTTAAGGATGTGAGAATTAATTGCATTATTCAATACAAAAATCTGTTAATAGATTATTAGCATTTTTTCTTTTTGTGATGTTACTTTGTTTAACTACACTAAGCTATCCTTTAGATGTGCAAGCAGTGTCTACGCCGTCTGTTCCACAATTCAGCGTAACGTTCATTGACAAATCCTACAATGCACCACCCACCCAAACAACTGATCCATACACAGGAATAATCACAACAAAACCAGGCCACATAGTAAAAGATATGAGAATAGAGGTTTCAATAAAAAATCAACGCTTCACACCCTACACTGATGCACTTGGTCGTGAATGTAATTTATATTATAGAGTTGAAGTTAAAGGACATTTTGAAGAAAATAATTGGCATGCTTTTTATCACCATTATTATAATAATTATGCAGATTCAGTTTCTTTTGTTAGTCCATCAAATTCGGAATATACTGTTATATCGTCTGATACTCTTTATGATGAGAGTTCTCGGTTGGACTTTCGAGTTAGAGCATTCACTGGATATTGGGTTGAACCCACCATGGGTGATCATCTTATTGGTATTCATGATCCACGTTTAGCTGAAGCTGAAACAAGTAACTGGAGCAACATCCAAACAATTACCGTAGTTTATGAGGGATCCTCGCCATCATCATCCTCGCCATCATCAGACACTACCAATCCACCACAACAAAACCCTTGGAAATATCAACTGATTACCATTATTGTCACAGCGTGCATTGTCATAATTCCCATAGCAATAGCCACATACATAAATAAACAAAAAAAGTGAACTACCTGCCTCTTACCAGACTGTATCAAAACTCTAACAATACCCATTAAACTAGATCTTAAAAACAAACCACATAAAAACTATAAGCTATATCGCTGAAAAACACCAAAAACAGAACAAAATATTTCCCAATTCACTAAATAACTATACTACACAAAAAAACCCCGCACACACAATAAACGCCCACATAAACAATTAAACCCTAAACAACCAAAATTTAATCCACCAACAATCAATAGATTACACGGCTCAGTGGATCATAGATCCCGTTTAAACCTTAAACAACCAAAATTTAATCCACCAACAACCCAAACCAGACAACCACCACACAACCCCCAACTCAATTCGGCCGCTACGCTCAATAGCAGCTATAGTTGACTCAGCTATCACCAACTGCGCCTCCGTCTGAACCTGCATAGAAATAATTGAATAAACCAAAGAAGAAGAAAAACCAACCGACAAATCAGAAAATAACAAACTAACCTCACCAGCCAACGACTCAACCTCATAAACACTATCAGCAAACACCACCAAATTACTAACAAACCCCGTATTGTTAGTTATCTTTTGAGCATCCTACAAACTCATATATGCCGCAGTTCGATTAAGAGACGAATACCCATCAACCCCAATAACAGTAAAAGACTGACTCAAAACCCTAACCAAATCCCCAACACCTACATTAAAATAATCAGCAACATCCTGATGCAAAACAACCACCCCCCATCACCCACCCTAAAATTACATCCAGAAGTAATATTTGAAGGCAAAAACTGCAAATAATCATCGCTAAACAACGAAGGGTCATTTAAAGGCACTCCATAGATGCTAAACAGAAAGTCAGTATCGTTAACCACTTGGTCAAAAACTGGAACAACACAAACAACATGCTCAAGCTTAGTAATGTTTGCATATTTCGTGGCGTTAAATAGTGGCAATTGTTGGATAGTTTGGTTATTTGGACCAAAATCCTCTACAACAACCTTAGGTAATCGACAGTCTATTTGACATGCCAATGTACTCATGGTGTTGTTGG
>JAITMO010000179.1 GCA_031277345.1 Candidatus Bathycorpusculum soli | reverse complement strand
GGTGAGAGTCGGTCTTTTAGATTTGAGGCACTGTTTTGGTAGACTTCCAGCAGATCTTGGCTTGCCCCCACTGCTCCTCGTAGCTCCTGATAAGTCCTATTATCCTCTATACCTGTCAAGTCTGCAAGAATGCCTGCAGCGGTGTCTTTGTTATCGCTAAAAATCTGAATCGGGTCTAAACCTAACTGTTTTTCGGTTGTAATGTCTAAGACATCTGCGCCTGAAAGCCTACCCACTTGTCCATACTCGTTTTCAGGATCAACAATATAGTAGGCAAGATTTGGGTGTTTTTGTAGTAGTCGTGTTAGTATTATTTTTGATGTAAAGCTTTTGCCTGCTCCGCTTTTTCCCATAATGATGACGTTTTGGTTCATGCGTAAATGTGGATCAAACACTACAGGTGCACCTGTTAACTGATTTATTCCAAGAAAAACTCCGCCTGGAGATTCGATTAGGTCTGCTGAGACGAAGGGGAAAAAGGTGCTGGCAGTGGCGGTGTCAACTACAAGCTTCTTACCCACAACTCCATGTGCTAATTCAGATTGAAAATATATGGGGCAGTCAAGCCGAATAAATCTTGCCTGCAAAGTATCCTTAAGCTTCTTAGTTTTATCCTTAAGCTCCTCTGCACTATCAGCTTGAATGGTCAAGTTAACTTTTATTTCAAACAGGCGGGTATTACCCGTTATTAACCCTTGATAGGTAGCATCAGCCATAGCATGCTTTAATTTCACCTCATCTTTAGCAATACGCCCTTTCGACTGATCCGCAAGCAAGATACTTTTAAGCAAACGCAAATATTTGCCCATTCGTGATGAAGCAACTTCAGGCGCAAGAGGCTTAATGCACACAAGAACCCGCTCACATAACCCATAAAGTTCACTGATAAACCCTGCAAGCAATGTGCCTGGCAACTGGTACACCGTAAAAGACCGCTCAAACCTGCTATTCTCAAGAACAAGATGTTTAGGGCAAACTTTGATTGTTTTTGGTTTGGGTTGTTCGGTTAGGGGTTGTTGTTTGAAGCCGCATTGTTCTATTATCCAGTCTATGGGTTCATGGCTTTCTATGTAGAAGCGGTAAGATGTGGCTGTGAACTCATTTTCAGTTATTTCTAGTGTCTTTTGGGTTTTTACCGCAGACAACCTAACTTCGCAGGGCAAACTGTTTAAAAGTCGTTGGAAACGCCCCAAAGTTTCAGTTCGCCTCTGCTTGGGCAGCATAACATAATTTACGGGAAATACCTCATAGACGCATGCAGGCTGTTTGGGTGTAGGTTTGACTTTACCTTGAAGCTTTTGCATTTTACTTTACCTCTTCTTCGTTTTTTGGGTTAACATTTACTGTTATTTGTTGAGTAGGTTCTGTGGAGTTTTCGGGTTGGATTTCTATTTGGAAAATTCCAAATCGGTCGGGTGCAAAATATGCACAAAAGTTGCCTTCCTCATCTGTTGTACCTTTGGAGTAGGGGGTGCTGTTTATGTTTACCTTAAAACCTTTATCCGCAAGCACTTTTCCAGTAAAATCCTTTAAAACCCCCACAAGCTTTACAGGCACTCCTAAAACAGCCGAAAGTTGCAATGTAGGTTTTATGGGTTGTGTGTTTTTGACAGGTTTGTTTTGTTTTGTTTTTGTGGTGAGTTGTTTTGTTAGGTGGAGTAGGTGGGTTTCAGGTGGAACTGTCTTAATTTTTCTTGTAAACAAAGCTGCACCTGCAAAAAATACTGCTCCAGCTACTACAATTTTAAGCACTGCATCCATAAAGAGTAGTGAAGATAGCCATGATATCAAGCTAAAGATTAGAAATATGCTCATTTGTCGTATAGAGAACCTGCCCACTGGTGTATCGAGCATCTGTTCATGCAAAAAACTGGTATCTTCAAACCACAACGTCTGCACTAACTCAGACACACAACCCACCCCCACTAAATAAAACGCAACATCGTAACTCAACGAAATTATACTGTACGCTCTTATTCCACATAATATTCTCCACCCTCTTAAACACCAGAATTTAAAAACCTCAAAATACAGACTTTACAGGTTAACCGTTTGTTAAGCCGTAATTCCAATTTTTTATCTGCCGTAAAAGAAAAAATAAGGCATGACAGTAACTAATTACATATTTAGCTCGTAATTACCAAATTAGCCATCAACACACGGTGTGTATTACTTAGCGCATAATGAAAATATATTTTTTTTAAAATCCATAAAACATACTTAAAAAACTCGAAACATCCACATAATCTACAGTTAATTTATTCACTACAGCAAGCAGGTACTGGTCTGTATTATATTGGTTATGCATCAATAATCTATTCATATGAAGTTGATGCACATGTTTTGTGAAACAGCAACATTCAACAACATCTTTAACTGCATCTATAGTTACTAAAATAATCTTCTTTTTTTGTTTTTTTCTTTATTTTTTTCTTTTTAATGTTTGTTTGTAGTTAAATTTGGGTTGTGTGTTTTTTATTTTTGGTGTTGAATGTGAATTTAAAACTATGTGTTTTTGCGGATT
>JAITMO010000149.1 GCA_031277345.1 Candidatus Bathycorpusculum soli | reverse complement strand
CATAATCTGTTGCAACCCAGTAAAATACCTTAAACAACTCTTAACACTCTAAAAACCAAAATAACACTCTAAACACAACTAACTAAACATCTGCAAAAAACTTTCATGCGTACGTCGTGCGAAAACGGTGGGCGCCTACATTGTGACAAACTGTGTCAAAAAACCAATCAAACTTATCAAACTGTCACTTAGTGTGCATAAAATAATGTATGCTACATCTATAAGTGTATTCAACTTGATAAAAATTAGTTTCGACAGTCTGGTGAGAAAAAGGTAACCTTTTTGTTGATATGTTGACAAAGAAAGAAGAAGGGGAATATTGTTATTTTATGAGTTTTTTTATTTACCCATAACTTTTTTAGCCGCAATTTCTATGTCTTCGGATTTGATGGTTTTTCTGCCTGCATGCATTGCAAAATCTAGTGCTTCTTTTGCAATTTTTACGCCTATTTCTTCGAGTGCTTTTGCAAGTTCTTTGGCTGCTGCTTCGCTTACACGGTCTGCTCCTGCTTTTTTGCACAATCTGTGCATGGGAGCTACAGCTATTTCTAACTCGGTCATAATGACATCTCTACGTCTCTTTTTCTATTTAAAGCAATATTTAACCCTTATTGTGTATTAATTTTTTAATATGTGTCTGTACTAGTAGAGTTAGTGGATGATGGTGTAAAAAGCTATAAAAATGATGTATTATATTAGGCGCTGAACAGAATGAAATTAATAGATGCACATATTCACCTTTCCGAGTCCGAATATACTGGACATTTAGATGAAATAATAGCTGATGCAAAAATAGCTGGAGTGATTGCGTTAGTTACCAATTCTGTAGATCTTAAAACATGTAAAAATGACATTAAATTGGCTGAACAATACCCTGACCTAATTTACCCTGCGCTTGGCATTCATCCTTGGAACATCAATCATTTAAAACCAGGTGAATTACAAGAAACAATCGACTATATTTTACAACAAGGTCAAAAAAAACGTCTTGTAGCTATTGGTGAAATCGGTTTAGATTGTAAGTACGAGACTATTTGGGAACAACAAATGCTTGTTTTTGATAAAATGCTTCACATTGCAGAGCAACTTTGTTTACCTGTTATTATTCATTCACGAGGTACAACCGATAAAATTGTGGAGCTGCTACAGTCTTATAATGTGAAACATGTATTACTTCACTGGTTTAGTCATCCAATGGAAATATTAGATAAAGCAATAGACTTGGGTTACTTTATTACTGAAGGTCCACCTGTTGTCTACTCTATTGGTATCCGAGAAATTGTAAAACAGACACCTTTAACTAATTTAATGACTGAAACTGATGGTCCAGTACGTTACCGGAAGGAACCATTTAATGGACAATTAACTGCGCCCTCGTGCATTCAAGCGGTATTAGAAGCTATTGCTGAAATCAAAAATATGCATACAAACGAAGTTGCTGAACAAGTTGCTAAAAACTTTGAAATATTTTTTAACGTTAAGATAGTTTAACGTAGTTTAAAGAATGTTTTCTCCTTAAATTTTGATATTAAGGCGTAACCTTAAATTAAGTCTCTATTCTATTGAAACATTACTTCTACACTTATATACGTTGAAGAAACAATAATAAATCGTTGATAATCGGAGGAATTTCACTGGGAAAAGTAAAAACTGAACAGATAAAGAGAACCGGCAAAGAACTCATGGCACGCTTTCCAAGCAAGTTCTCAAGCAATTTTGATGAAAACAAAAAGATAGTTAATGCATTAATTACAGACACAACTACACGTGTCAGAAACAAAATTGCAGGTTATATCACAAGAACTGTCGCGTTATCTGAGGCTGGATCAGAAATTGAAATAGATGCAGATGATGATTTAGACGAAGAATAAACGGACTTTGGAAAAGAATATTTCATGATGGATCAATACAGACGGGGTTGGGCCTTTAGATATCTCCGTGAAGCAAAGGCTGAAATGGAGGCAGCCCAAAAAATGCCATATATGGCGCCAAGTCTTGCTTTGGAAGCCATGCGCAAAGCTCGTAATGCCATCTACTACAGTTTGGGCGAGCCCGCCTTTATTGAAACCCTTCTAAGAGACGAGATCGCAAAAAACCCTCAAACTAATGATTCCGTCCTTAAATTTTTAATTGAACTTGAAGGTACTGTGGAAGCACTTTCACATGTAGAAGAAGTTAATAGTGATGTAATGTTGAAACAAGTTAGTATTTTAGTCAATGTTGCAACCGATTTTGTTGAAACTTTAACTCAAGAAAAATATTCACAATAGCCTTTTAATTTCAAGCATTTTTAAATAACACATTTATTTTCTCTCTACAAAAACAGTATTGATGTTGATGACTGTAAATATAAAATTTGTTGGTGCTTTACGTAATATAACTGGTAAATCTGCAATGGTGATGGATTACTCGGAAAATTTTTCTGTTAAAGATCTAATACAAAAAATAATTATAATCCTGCCTGCATTAGAGACAAGCCTTGTCGATTATACGGGTGATGTTGTAAAAACTATTGCTTTAATTCTTGTTAATGACCGTGAAATTAGCGTTCTAAATGGTATTGACACTTTACTTGTTGATGGCGATGAAGTGGTGTTTATTCCAGTTGTACACGGAGGATAATAAACAGTTGATTACTTTAGAATTATACTGAAATATTAAATGAGTGTGTGCGTCAGTGTTTTAAGCGAAGTGTTTTGTTTTGTGAACTATTTTTATTTTTTGTTCATTGACTACGGTGTTGAAGAAAAAACATTATCGTTTATGCGTCTTAAGAAGACGCGTTTTGTGAGATGTGTTTGGTTGTAGAACTGATAAAACATTTTTTATAGCTAATACACACTATACATACTATGTGTAGAAGGTAACAGACTTGAGTGAAGAAACAGTTAGTACTACTATTGGCCATGGAACCTGGTATGATATGATGGCTCAGAAGATTATTGATCGTGAAAAACAGTTGAACCGTAGTTTGAGTTTAATTCGAACTGAAATGGGTTTGGGTGCTTCTGGTTTTCCTCATATTGGTAGTTTAGGTGATGCTGCGCGTTCTAGTGCTGTATCTTTGGCTCTGAAAAATTTAGGATACAACTCTGAACTTGTTGCTTATTGTGATGATAAAGATGGTTTAAGAAAAGTTCCTGTTGGTCTTACTGGTGCTGATTTGGAAAAATATATCGGTTATCCTGTTTCTGGGATTCCAGATCCTTTTGGTTGTCATGAAAGTTATGGTAAGCATATGAGTAGTTTGTTGCTTGATGCGTTGGATAAGTGTGGGATTCAATATATCTATTATTCTGCAAATGAAGTTTATAAGAAGGGGTTATTGCTTAAGGAAATACGTGATTTGTTAATTAATGCACAAAAAGTTGGTCACATAGTTAAAGAGGAAGTGGGTCAAGAAACTTATACAGAGTTTTTGCCGTATTTTGCGATATGTGAAAAATGTGGGCATCTTTATACTACAAGAGTTTATTCTTTTGATGCTAAAACTGATAAGGTCTTTTACAAATGTGTTGGGCTTGAAATTAAAGGTAAACATATTCCTGGTTGTGGTCATGAGGGTGAACTGGATATTAAAAGTGGTGATGGTAAGTTAACTTGGAAAAGTGAGTTTGCCGCTCGATGGAGAGCGCTTGACATCCGTTTTGAAGCTTATGGTAAAGATATTGCTGATTCTGTACGCATTAATGACCGTATTAGTAGTGAAGTGTTATTGTTTGAACCTCCAAATCATGCACGGTATGAAATGTTTCTTGATAAGGGTGGCAAAAAAATTTCCAAGTCAGCTGGAAATGTATTTACGCCACAGGTTTGGCTTCAGTATGGATCTCCGCAGTCTTTACTGTTGTTGATGCTTAAACGGTTTGTTGGTACCCGTAGTATAACTGTTTCTGATATTCCTTTGTATATGAATGAGTTTGATGCGATTGAAGATGTTTACTTTGGTAAAAAACAGTTGAATCCGAAAGAAACAATGCGTCTAAAAGGTCTTTATCAATACTGTTGGGTTATGAAACCACCTGAAAATCCAAGCATTCATGTGTCCTACAATTTGTTGGCATTTCTTGTTAAAGTGGCCCCTAAAGACTGTTTAAACGATTATGTTGCTGAGAAACTGCAAAATTATGGTTATCTTCAAAAAAATCAAAAAATTGATGTAAACCTGACTAAACGTATTGAGTACGCCCAAAATTGGTCTTGTGACTTTGAAGAAATCAAGGAGACCGACGTTGTGTTAAGTTTAGAAGATAAAAAAGCTGTTACCGAGTTACTTCAAAACTTGCGCTCTGCAGATGATTCTGATAAAATTCAAAATACTATTTTTAATGCCGCCAAAAACAACGGACTAAAACCGAGTGAATTTTTCAGTATCCTTTATACAATTTTACTGGGTACATCTCACGGTCCACGATTAGGCCCATACGTTTTAGCTATGGGTAAACAGAATGTTTCTAACGCTCTTAAACGAGCTTTAAATAAATAATACCTTGCTAAACATCATATTTTTGTAAACTATTTTTTTACTTCATCTAATACTGTTGTAATAAATTTCTTTTGTTTATGAAGACTTCACTGTTTAAGACTTAGTTTTTCAGTAATCCTTTTTGCTTGAGTCAGGTTTATTTAGTTCTTGGGTGTAGTGTAGTGTCAGTTCTGGGCCTGTCGTCTAGCACGGATTATGACACCAGCCTGCGGAGTTGGAGGTCTTGGGTTCAAATCCCAGCGGGCCCGCCACTATTTTCTCTTTTAAAATCTATTTTTTTCTGCCCGCTATTATAGCTTTTGTAATAGCGTTAAAACCTTCTGTAATGCTGTCATATGCTCTGAAATACTGTATGATACGTGAATTTGAGCATCTTTAGCATCCGTAACTCTTCACTTTTTTGGTAATATGTTTTTTTATCAACTCATAAACAACAATTTTTCACCTAAAAAACAAAAACAACTTAATATAATTCCAATAATTGCTATGTAGCTGCCTGTTCCAATGGATATACCTGCGTATATGTATGTACGATATATTGTGATTAATAATAGAAATAATGTATACGTGGTTAAGATTGTAGTTGTGATGTAGGTTAGAATGCGTTTGCGCAATAATGAACATAATAGAGCACCTAATGCTAAAGCAACAAAAACATAACCTACCGCGCCAGTTTTAAGCAAATAGGGCTTTTATCCCTTATCAAGTGGTTGATTTCCCATTGGAAAAAAGTTGAGGCTATCAGAGTCAAACTGGCAATTATAAAAAGCCAATTAACCTTTTGCGCTTGTATACTTTGGTTTAAATTACCCAAAATTTAACACCGTAATAATTACGTATTAATCTGTAATTCCCGTTTTTTTTACCTGCTGTGGATGGGAAAATAAGGCAAAGATGCGTCCGATTGGGTATTTGGTCTATAATTGATAAATAACTTATCGCAGCATACAGTAGGTATTATCTACCATATAATTGGGTTATAAAATTTTTGAAAAGCTGTAATCTGTCCTTAAAATTGTAAAATGTCCTTAAATTTCAGCTAATACATCAAGCTATGGCAGGTAAATTTCGGGTAGTGTTCGATATTAGTTTGGGGGTATGTTGGGATTTGGTGTGGTGGTGTGGGTTGGTGGTGAGGTGTGTATGGTGGTATATTATTGGTGTAGTGTTCGTGTTGTGGGAGTGTGAAGGTTGTGGAATTTGGTAGGTAGCTTAATGGGGTGTAACGATGTTTGTTGTTATGAAGAATGTTTGCGGAAAGTGTTTTAGCTTTACTATAAATGTCCGTGTTTGTGTGTCTGGTGTAGAGTTTTGTATTTTTGAAGTGGTTATAAATGGTTCTGGTGTGTGTGGTATTGTATGTGTGTTTCGTGTGAGTGTTGATGTTGTTATTGATGTTTTTAAAAAAAGAAAATTGGA
>JAITMO010000085.1 GCA_031277345.1 Candidatus Bathycorpusculum soli | reverse complement strand
AAAATTATAGCGGCTGTTTTGACTTATTTGGCTGTAGCGTATTTTTGTGGATAGTTTTTTATTGCTATTGCTGTGTCGACTATTTGTGTAAGTTCTTGGTTGGGTAATTCTTTAAAGTTAAGTAAATGCATTTTTCCACCTTTTTATTGCCGGTTATTGCGTAATTAATTTAGCAATTATAAGGGTTATGTAGTTTTTTTGTATTCATGTTTGACGAAACGTGTTTAGTACTGTTCTATGGATAATTACTGGTGTAAATGTGCGATAGATAGTGATGTTTGTTTAATGAGTGAAAAAGAATAATAATTATGTGAAATACTAATTATTGATTATACAGTATGAAAATTGTTTATTGTTATCCAAAATGCAGTTCTAAAGATGTTGTGTTAAGTCCAGCGTACGGTGCTGGTAACAATATTTTTGTGGGTTTCGATAGTGCGAGTTTAGTTGTGAAATATGCATGTTGTAGTCACGGTGGTTTTTAATTGAACATGATTACTGATTCTAAAGACATGTTAAAAATAAAGAGTTGTTATCTCAAATAGTAATACTGGAAACCATCAGAGGATAGTTGTATGCATTTTATTTTTCGGTTGCTATTTTATGAATTCTTTAACGAAAATAGGTATTAAGTGTTGTTTATGATTTTGTTAGTTTCTTCAACTAAAGATGTTGCAAGCTTAACAATTGCTGATCAAATATTATTACATTACCCATTCAAAAAATCATCTAAAGTGTTTCAAGATAATCCTGTATATACTGCAAGTCTTAACAAAAAATCGGTTATTCTCATAAGATTAAATGAAGAATCGGTAGGCGCACAAAATCTTCCAGCAAGTTTTCCAACAGTTGAATTAATCGTTTTTATTTCCAGACACAGCAGTCAAAGTGGCACACCAACTTTAACCGTGCATACTCCGGGCAACTTTGCTGATGCAGACTTTGGTGGTTTACCTCGAATAGTTTCTGTTTCTCCAGCATCTGCAATAAAAAACGCGTTGAAGATGCTTACGTTCTTTCAGCAGAAACTTGGTTTATCGAACTATGAAGTATCTTTTGAAGCTACTCATCATGGGCCATCTCTTGATGTGCCTGCTATGTTTGTTGAACTTGGTAGTTCTATGTCTCAGTGGACTGATTCTAAGGCTGCTTATGCCGTGGCTGGTGCTACGATTTTTGCTATAGAAAACTTTGATTCTAAACCAGTTCAAAATGCTGTTATTGGTGTAGGGGGAACTCATTACAATAAAAATTTCACTCAAATGTCTTTAAATGGTGAAGCTCTTTTTAGTCACATGATTCCTAAATACGCTGTTTCTAGCGTGGATGTTTCTATGCTTAGACATTGTGTTGTTCGTAGTTTAGAGCCGGTTTCTGAAGTCTTGTTGGATTGGCGCGGTATAATGAGTGAAGATAAACATAATTTAATGGAGGTTCTAGATGCATCTGGACTTGTTTACCGTAAAATTTGACTTTAAACCTGAAAGCTTAATAATGTAATTGTTTTTAAGGTTTGCATTCTTAAAAAGTATAGTAACGTTTATTATTTAAAAAAGAAATCATGAGTGTGCGGTAAATATGGGCATAAAAACATTCCTATCACAATGCGCGCGAACTTTGAAATTGGCAGTGAAACCTGGACGTGAAGAGCTTTGGCTCTCTATAAAAATTAGTGTTTTAGGTATTGGTGTTGTAGGTTTAATTGGGTTTGCGATAAAGTATATTGCGTCTGCATTATCTGCGTTTGGAGCTTAAGTAACTGGGGCCTTTTTTGATGCAGAAAAAAGATGAGCAGCAATTGACTAAAATTTTTGTGGTAAAAACGACTACTGGGCAAGAACGGACTGTTGCAAAGTTAATTACTGCAAAGGTTGAAATGGTTCATATTCCGCTTAAAGCTATTCTAATACCTGACACTTTGAAAGGTTATGTGTTTATCGAAGCTGATGGGCCGCATTTTATAGAGGAAGCAATTGCAGGTGTTAGGCATGTTCGCTCTCGTATTCCCGGTTTAGTTAGTTTTAATGAAGTTGAACGATATATTGTACGTAAGCCCGTTATGGCTGACCTTGGTGAGGCTGATGTTGTGGAAATTACTGGTGGTCCTTTCAAAGGTATGCGTGCAAAAATTACTCGACTTGATAAATCAAAAGGCGAAGTTACCCTTGAGCTTCTCGAGGCAACCTTTACTTTGCCAATTACAGTACATTCAGACTATGTAAAACTTGTAGAAAAAGCAAAAGCATAAGGTGAAACAAAATGGTAGAACAAAAAGTTGTAGAATTAATCGTTAGTGGTGGTCAAGCTACTGCGGGTCCTCCACTTGGTCCAGCTCTTGGTCCATTAGGTGTAAACATTGTAGCTGTTGTAAACAAAATCAACGAGGTCACAAAGGAATATGCTGGAATGAAAGTGCCCGTAAAAGTAAGTGTTGATACTGAATATAAGACCTTTGAAGTAACTGTTGGTACTCCAACAGCATCTGCGTTAATTGTGGCTGAACTAAAAATCGAAAAAGGATCTGGTACACCTAACACCGTCAAAGTTGGTGACCTGTCTATGGAGCAAATGGTACGTATTGCAAAAATTAAAGCTCCTCAATTGTTATCAACAACTACTAAAGATGCTACTAAAGAAGTGCTTGGTACTTGTATTACCATAGGTGTAACCGTTGAAGGCAAAGATCCACGTGATGTACAGAAAGAGATTGATGCTGGCATGTATGATCAGCTATTTGGTAGCCAATAATGTTAGGCGAATATTTTTATAAGCGGGTTCCAATCCCTCATTGGTTCGAGGCTTAAAAATGCCCTTAGATAATAACACAATATTAGATGCGATAAAGCAGGCAAAAACGCAGTCTGGCGGTAAAAAATTCAACCAGGCCGTAGATATGATACTAGATATTCAAGAAATTGATATGAAAACTCCAGAAGGTAAAATTCAGGAAGTTGTAGAGCTTCCAAAACCAACAGGCAAGCCAAACAAAGTTTGTATTGTTGCCTCTGGAGAGTTTGCATTTAAAGCGCGTAATGCTCAAGCTGATTTCGTTTTAGAGAAAGCTGATCTTGAAGACTTGGCAGGTAAAAAGAAAGAATTACGCAAGTTAGCAACAGATAATGACATATTTGTTGTCGAGGCTTCTTTGATGCCTCTAGTTGGTAGAATTTTGGGTCCAGTTCTGGGTCCAAGAGGAAAAATGCCCATTCCAGTTCCCCTAACTGCTGATATTAACACAATTCTCACAAAAAACCGTAACACGGTTCTTGTTCGTATGCGTAATCAACCAATAATCCAAGTCTCCATCGGTACTGAACAAATGTCTGATGAAGACCTTGTTGAAAACGCTCAAGCTATTCTTCGTGTTTTGGATGGAAAACTGAAACGTGGTCTTAAAAACGTAAAGTTCATGTTCATAAAAACATCCATGGGCGAACCTGTTAAAATTAAACCATAACTGAGGAAAACAAATATGCCGTCACAACAAGTGTTACAACAAAAAGCATCTGAAGTAGACGAAATAGTCGACGTACTAAAAGATTGTAAGTCAATCGGTATTGCCAGTTTGCGAAAAGTTCGTGCTTCACAACTACAAGAACTTAAAAAAAGTATGAAAGGACAAGTCACGTTTAGAGTTCTAAAAAATACACTAGTAAAACTTGCCCTTGAAGAAATGAAAAAAGACGAACTAACACTACTTGAAGAATATCTTGAAGGCCCAAACGTCTTCATGTTTACAGAACTAAATCCATTCAAACTAGCAATCCTACTTGACAAAGGCAAAGTAAAAACATTCGCCAAAGCAGGCGACACAGCTGCAACAGATATCCTTATTCCAGTAAGCAACACCGGACAACCCCCTGGCCCTGTCATCAGTCAACTAAATGCTGTAGGACTACCAACAAAAATTGAAAACGGTAGTGTATGGGTAAGCAAAGATACTCTTGTTGTTCGCAGAGGCGAAGTTATCAATGACAGACTTGCAAGCGTACTATCAAAACTTGGCATAAAAAGCGTAGAATTAGGCATGTCTATGCGTGCAGTCTACGACAACGGAATGATAATAACTGGTGACCAACTTGTTGTTGATGTTGCAGCAACAAAAAAGAGTGTTGAAACAAACAACCAAGACGCATTCGCCTTAGCATTAGAAATCGGTTACATCTGCAAAGACACAATTAAACCCTTGATACAAAGAGCACACCAAAACGCAATATCCCTATCAGTAGGTGCAGCAGTTCCAACAAAAGAAACCATTGGCGACATCATACGCAAAGCCAACGCAGAAATGACAAGCTTAAATAGTGTAGTTGAAAAAACTGCCCAAAAAGCCTAACTTTCTTTTCTAACATAAATTTAACTTTTTTATTATTAACGAATTTATATAATTGGGTTGCCCTTCTTTTTGAAGGTGCTGTAACAACTTTTTTATGAATGCTTCCTTTTAATAAAGCTGTGGGGTTAGAATGATAAAAAGACTTACAACATGGGTAGGTGTTATTGGAACTGTGGTGTTCACGTTAACATTTGTGTTACTTGGTTTTTTGCGTTCCGATTATGATCCATTGGAAATGTATGTAAGCGAGCTCTCTTTAGGGTCCAAGGTTGGATTCAAATTGTAAACTATGTTTTTGGGTGTGTGTCTTATGATTTTTGCAGTTGGTGTCTCAAAATCGTTTCCTACAGGGAAAGCGTCACGAGCTGGACCAGTATTGTTGATGATTATTGCTATTATGTTATTTTGTGTCTGGTCCTTTGGTGACTGATTCTTCTGCCATGTTTGGTAATCAAGTAAGTGTTCAGGGTATGTTGCATGGTGTTTTTGGTGCTATGGTTTTTGCGTTGTCGCCTGTGTGTTGTTTTGTTTTTTGGAGACGTTTTCAAGTTGAT
>JAITMO010000158.1 GCA_031277345.1 Candidatus Bathycorpusculum soli | reverse complement strand
TACGTAAAATGCGACCTGAAGTCTGGTTAGGCCTAGCAGTAAAAATATTTAATTGGTGAAAACATGAAAAACAAAACAAATAATAATGGCGAAATAATTTCCGTAAATGATAACAAATAAACATTACCAATTAAAAGCTGTATTATCCATATAGTAACATTAACAGAGTCACATACAACTATAAACTTTATTTTATTTAATATTGTACATGTGAGCGTTCACATTCATTTATTTAAACACTTTTTATGCTTTTTAGATAGCAAATAATTTTTCATTATAATAGCTTTCATTGCATTAATATTTCAAATCATAAAATATGTTTTATAACCAAAATTATGGCCAAAAAATAACCGTCAACAGTCTTATTTGTGTTGCTTTGAATCATTACACATAGGGGTAAACTATGGGTAACAAAATTTAAAATTTTAACTTAAATACTTAAATAAAGGCCATTTTAGCCATTAAACCACAGACATAGAGGCAAAATGCGAGTTACGGTAGATAACAAAATACCCTTTATAGTGGTAAGTGTGCAAAGAACAAACAATTAATAACATCAAAACCACTAATACATGTGTAAATGGATGGTTGTATGGGCATGAGCAAGTTTAGTGTTTCTCGTAGATCTTTGTTATTGGTTTCTTTGTTTGTTGTGGTGTTGTTTTTTTCTCTGTTTGTGTGTCTATTTGTTAATGATTCTAGTGGAGCATCTTTAACAGGTGTTGTGCATGTTAAAAATGAAGCTGAACTAAAAGAAGCTATAAACAATGCACCAACCAACAAAGCAACAACAATCGCATTAGACAACGACATAACTCTAACCACCACTACCGATGACCACACCTCAAACTATTACCCCGTCAGCATCATCATCCCGGAAAACAAAGACATCACCCTTACAAGCAGCAAAACTACAAAACACTACAAATTAAACGGAGCAATAAACGGCACCATACTCCACATAGCACCCTATGGAACATTACGAATAGATAGCGTCGCAGTAACTCATACAAGTAACACCGGAGGAGGTGGAATATCTGTTGATACATTTGCAGAGTTTTATTTGTATAGTGGTTCAATCACGAATAACAAAGTTTATGGTGGGCATGGGGTAACTAACTATGGTCTTTTTGTTATGTCTGGAGGCACAATTTCAGATAACACAGCAGAAAACGGTGGCGGCATATGGAACAGTGGCACATTTACTATGTCAGATGGTACAATATCAGACAACACAGCAATCGGCGGTAATGGCGGTGGCGTGTACAACTTTAGGGGCACATTTACTATGTCAGGAGGTACAATATCAGACAACACAGCCGACTATGGTGGAGGAGTATACACAATTCATGACAATTTTACTATGTCTGGAGGTGTGATTTCTGGCAATAAAGCCACAAAAGGATATGGCGGTGGTGTATATAATGGAGCTACTTTCATTATGTCTAACGGTAAAATCACCAGCAACACAGCAGCTGAATTGGGTGGCGGGGTATATAATTCGGTCATTTTTACTATGTATGATGGTACAATATCAGGCAACAAAGCAAAAAATGGTGGTGGCGTGTACAATTCTCCGTATCCTGCTAATCCTGTTTTTGATAGGTATGGTGGAGTGATTTCTGGCAACACAGCTACAAATGGTGATAGTGATGTGTTTTATGGTAACAACAATGGTGCTGGATCAAATAATGGTAATGGTGGATCGTCTAACGGAAACAATAACAATGGTGATGGTGATGGGGTAATCGGTGGTAATAATGGGCAAATTGTTGGTGGTTTTAGTTTACAAAATGTTTTGGTTGTTTGTGTAATTATTATTGTAGTGTTGGTTATTGTTATAGTTGTTTTATTGTTTACTTCCAAAAAAGATATAGTTATTGTGGAAAAAAACCTAAACCAACTTGGTTGTTTCTTAAAAATTTTTGAGATGCTTAAACTAAAAAATTAAAGAAAAAAGAAGCTTGAATTGTTGGTTTAGTTTAGGTTGGTGTTTGTTGTTATTTTGTTGTTGTTTGAGTTTTGTGTTTTCTTTTACTAGTATGTTTAGGTTGGTGTTTAGTTGTGTTAGCATATTGTTGGCTTGTATGTTTAATGGTTATTTGGCTTTTTGTGTTTGAGGGGTTAAGTTAGATGTTTGTTGTTGTGTTGGTGATTTGGTGTTGTGTTTGATGTTTCAGTTGTTTGTTGTGGTGATGTTGGTTTTTTCTTTGTTTGTGTTGGTATGCGATAACTGTTAGTAGAATTGCAATAATACACACAGCAGACGAGAAATATCATCATCAAATAGAACTGTAATAAATTTTGTGGGTCAGAAGTTGTTGGTGTATTAGAAACTGAAGGTGTGTTAGTTGGAGAAGATGCAGTTGGTTTTGAGATGCCTGGCTTATCTGTTTTAGGCGTTATTATTGTAAAGTCAGTAAATGCGCTTCCCTTGCATTCATAAACTGTATCTGAATAGTTTGGAGGCGTACCTGAATTAAAGCATCCTTCTATAGCGGACTAGTTTAAATTTTGTACTGTGTTTTATTGTTTATTATGACATATAGGTTAGATTTCAGAGAAGCCGTCCTATCTTTTAGGAAAAAAGGGCATACCATAAAACAAACCTGTGAAACCTTTAACATCCCCAAAAAAACCTACCACAACTGGACAAACCTACAACAACAAACAGGCTCCCTCCAACCC
>JAITMO010000013.1 GCA_031277345.1 Candidatus Bathycorpusculum soli | reverse complement strand
ATCATGATTTTTCTGAGGGTGAGTTGTTAAAGGTTGCGCCTTATGGGGTTTATGTGGTGAATGATAATTCTGCGTTTGTTAATCTTGGGGTGAGTAAGGATATGGGTGAGTTTGTGGTTGAGAGCATTTTTAGGTGGTGGGATATTGTTGGAAAGTATTCTTTTTCAAATGCGTGCAAGTTGGTTATTAGTTGTGGTTGTGGGGGGAGTAATGGTTATCGGAGTCGGTTTTGGGAGTTTGGGTTGTAGGGGTTTGCGGGTCGGGTGGGTTTGGATGTGTTTGTTTCGCATTTGCTTCCGGGGCCGTCTAGTGGAATAAGGTGGAGCATAGATTGTTTTGTTATGTTTTGAAGAATTGGGCAGGGCGACCGCTTGTTGATGTTGAAACTGTGGTTAATTTGATTTCTAATACGACTACGCGTAAGGGTTTGAAGGTGATTTGTCAACCTGATGATAGTGTATATGTGCGTGCGAAGAAGGTTGATGCTGCCGAGTTTGAGGCGATAAATATTTCAAAAGTGTTACCTCATGGTGAATGGAACTATATAATTTCCCCAAAGCGCTAATTGCATATTATTTTTACACAATTCCTTAGCAGAGTATAGTGTTGCATCAGCTGGGTTGGATGAATAAATTGCTATTGCATTGGGTGAATATACTGTGCTTGACGCAATAAGTACACTTGCTCTTGAACCACCAATATTGTTACTGTTGTTGTTTGTTTTTCGTTTTGGGGGGATTTCGCGAGGTTTTATGGTTTCTTCGGGAAGACCTCTTGTCACTATAGTTGCCCGCTGTTAGTTTGGATTGATATGGAGTTAAAAATGGTGAAAGTTTGTTTGTATTCCATATTGTAGGGGGGCAGGTGTTGGCTACAATGGAAAATGTTTGTACTTGAGTATATAATTCTGGTTTGATTAAGATAAAACATAGTGAGACCTCAGTTTACAATGTTGGGATGCCTGAATAAAAACATATCCATTATCCATAACCTATAAATATAAATTCAGCATTGCGAAATCTTAAATTAACGTTTTTATTCATAAAACGTAAAAACGGGTCTTTTGACATTTTATGGCAATAATAGCTAAATTGACGTCTGCGTAGCTCTTTATTACAGATAATAAAACAATATATTGATGTCTAATGTGTTTTAATGGCTTTTCATTCCTCTGTGATAGCATTGCGCCACCAATATTGTCTATGTTTGCTCCACCAAATGTCAAAGAACCAAAAACAATTTTGACAAAAAAATAAATCAAACATTAAAAATCAATATATAGCTAACGCAACACATCAAAAACACACACTACAACAACATACATCCATCACACCATTAAGCATGGTGGTTAATTCATAATTTTCCATCCACAAATAATATTTTTCCATATAGCCATCAACTGTTACAGCAAAAACAAAAAGATATGCCTTAAAAAATAAGGTGCTGATTTGTTGAGTGAAATTATATTGCTACGGATACTGCAGTTACATGATTTTTTCTTTTGCGCCTTTTACCTCTTTTTTAAATGCAAAAAACAAAACTACCACAACAACACCAACCACAACACCCACACAAATAAGACTAATATCTCTTAAACTAAAACCATCACCCACAAACGTTCCCTCACCATTACCATTAGACGTTCCACCATTGCCACCAGACCTCAAACCACCACCATTAGAAGATCCCCCACCATCATCATTGGGGTATATGTTATTGCCTTTATCTGTAGCAGTGTTGTCTGAAATCACACCACCTTGCCCGTTAAACTCAAAATTATTATGCACATACACACCACCACCCAAAATAGCTGAATTACCTGTAATCCTCCCACCTGACATAGTAAAAAACTCGCCACCATGATATACACCCCCACCCTCCTCAGCAGAGTTATCAAAAATCGTACCACCCGACACTATAAAAGAACTTGCACCCGAATTAAATACGCCACCCCCACGATCGAAAGCCTTATTACCAAAAATCTCCCCACCAAACAAAACACAATCACTAAAAATATCTAGATACACACCACCCCCACCATACATAGCTGTGTTGTCAGAAATTATGCCACCCGACATAGTAAAGCTACCATAATAACCTGTTCCCACACCACCACCGCAACTACCCGCAGTATTACCTGAAATTTCACCCCCCGTCATAACAAAAGTACCGCCAGTATATACGCCACCATCAGAGTGACCTGCTGTGTTACCCGAAATTTTACCCCCTGACATAATAAAAGTACCAACATTACTTACGCCTCCACCACTAAAAGGAGACTTAACGGTGTTGCCTGAAATTTCGCCACTATACAAGTAAAGCACGCCATCACTACCTATAGACTGAATATGTACTCCACGTCCAAGAAAACCATTTTTATGAGTTACAATAATGCCATCAAGCCGTAGTATCCCACCACCTCCGACAAGTATAGTGTCCATGTGATTCTCAGTTTCAACTGCACCAATTAACTTGTAAAACCCATTAGATCTATTGCTTGTTAATGTGATATCCTTGTCAGCAGGAATAATAAGTGCAGCGACCTGATAATTGTAGGTATAGCTTTGTTCTTCATAGCTGGTTAGGGTGATGTCATTGTCTAGAGCAATTGTGATGGGTTTGCCGTCTGGTGCATTGTTAATGGCGTTTTTAAGTTCCGCTTCATTTTTAACATGCACAGCATTCTCCAAAGAAGCACCACTAAAACCATTCATCACAAATACGCAAACAAATAATGAAGAAACCAACACTACAACTAACAAAGAAGTTAATAACAAAGATTTACGAGAAATACGAAACTCAACATTTGTGTTCATATATTCACCATCAATACATTTCATAACAAAAAAAGAAAGGTTGTGTTTAAGCGTTCTTAGGACTATTTTTTAATGTTAGCCTCTGTGTTGAGCTGATTTTTTAGTGCAACGTTTTCTGTTTTTAGTTCAGCGTTCTCAGTTGCGAGTATGGTAATTAGTCGGCTCATGGTTTCCTGCATATCACGATATCGCACATTTAATGTTGCAAGCTCCGCCTGCACCTGTGGCGATGGTTCAATACGTGGCTGCTGTGGGAGTTGTTGGTTTGTTTGTTGTT
>JAITMO010000219.1 GCA_031277345.1 Candidatus Bathycorpusculum soli | reverse complement strand
TTGAGACTATGGTTTTTATCCATTTGGGTAGGTTTGGTGTGTTTCTTTGAGTTTTTTCGGACGTCGCCTTTTTTCGTATTTGGTTGATTTTTGTGGGATTTTTTGCTAGTTCTTTTTTGACTTTGATTATTGTTGGTTTGGAGTACCCGCTTATTTTGCATACTTTTGTTCTGCCGCCATGTCCTAGTTTGATTGCGCAACTTGCTAGAAATAAGCGTGCTTGTCTTTCGCCTAGAAGTGGCAGTATTTATTTGATGTGTTATTCCATTTATTGTGTCTCTTGCTTTTGTAACGCAGCACACTACTTAATAAAAATAAATACTATTCTTGCACAAGTCCATAGTGCTAATGTTTACTATACGTCACCTAACGGTTCAATCGCTAACTAAACAGAAATTTTTAGACAAATTTTTTTGTTTTGTTTTTTCTTTCTGTTTTTTTGTTGTTCAATCACTAACTAAACAGAAATTTTTAGACAAACGTACTTAATTTGTTCTAGTTCAACAAAAATTTTTAGAAAATGTGCAATGGTTGTTTGGCGGTATTATTTCGGCTTGTTCGCTATTTATGCCGTGCCATTTTATTTTGTAGTCAAGGTGTTCTAGTATGCGGGTTGTGTCGGCTACGCCTTCGTTTTCGATTATGATAGTTACTTGGTTGAGGTTGAGTTTTTTTGTTTGCTTTAGAGCTTGGTCGAGTTTTTTTGCTATATCACATAATTTGTCTTTACTTATTAATCCGTTAGATAATGGCAGGTACCCGGTTGGAGGATTTGTTGTTAGTACTTCTCGTATGGCTTCGATAGATAGGCCTGTTCGGTTTGCGAATTCAGTGAAGTCTATTATGGGTTCTGTAAATTGAATATTTAGGTCTTTTAGTAGTTTGGTTTCTGTTGTTTTTGTTTCTTCAAATTCTTTATGAAGGTACCGTATTATTGGGGCTAGTGGAATTTTATCTTTGTAATATATGAGGTGTAGTTGTGATTGTTTCTCTAATGATACTAGTTTTTCGCAGGCGAGTTTTTCTTGTATTAGCAGTATCATTTTGATGTTGTTGTCTATTTGTTTAAGTTTTTCTGTTTTGCGTTGTAGGTATTCTTTAGTCCAAAATCCGATGATTTCTAGGTATATTTTGAGGTTTGACTTTTCGAGTGAAAAGTCAGGTATTAGGATTTGATTACCTGTTTGTATGGGTTCGGGTTCACGTTTTAGGATCCATCCAGAGTTTATTGCTTTGAATTGGTTGGCAAATCGTTCTTCGTCGGTACTGTCGTAGATTATTTTTGGTAAGTTTGGGTTTTGTTGTAGTAGTAGATTGTTGTGTTTTATGTGGTTTATTTCAAAGTTACATATTTCGTTTGTGTATTTCCAAAGTATTTTTGCGTGTATAGTCCAAACTTTATTTGTGATGATACATGGTAATAGTTTTGCTATGTTTGTTCCGTATCGTTTGCTTAGTTTAAAAAGACTTGAAGGGCCGTCTATTTTTATTGTGAGTTGCGGGTTTTTTGTGATTTCGTATATGAGGCCCAGTTTTTTTATTGTGTAGAAGAGTTGTTGCCAGTTACCTGTTGTTGTGAAGGTTAATTCGCTGCATTCAAATAGTAGTGTTTGTGTTAAGCTTGTGTTGTACTGTTGTAATAGGTCTATTGGGGTCGGAGGGTTAAATTTTTCAAGAAATAGTTCTGTATCTAGGTCAGCATATAGTTGTTCTTCTATGATGTCGATTGTTTGGGTCGTTTCAGTAGCTATGAGGTTTAGGATGTGTTGGCGTTTTTGTTGTGTTGTAGGTATACCGTGTTTTTCTGTTGTTTGGAAAATTTTTTTTCTTAATGTGTAGGGATTTATTTTGCTGTTGCAGACAAAGCAACTTTTCCGTTCAAGTAGAAGTGTTAGTGCACGTATGAAACGGTAGTCGTGTCCTTGGTTTTCTAATTCTGTAGTAAAGATGGTGATGTCTTTTTTCTTTTTTTCGATGTTTGTGTTGTATGTTTTTATGAGCTGGGTTGTAATGTTTAGGTTTTCGGGTGTTGGTTTTGCGTATTTTGGTTGTATTTCGCCGTTTCGTTTGTTTACTATTAGGAGGTTGCTAGGTAGCATTTTTGTTGTTCTCCTGTTTTAGGTGTCGTCGGCGACTAATGTTTACCTCGACTGTTTCTTTTGAAATAATTTCGATTAGTTTGGCGATTTTGTTGTCTTTTTTTCTTAGAAGTCTGCCTAGACGTTGTATGAATTCTCGTTTGCTACCTGTACCGCCTAGTATTATACCTACGGACGCATCGGGAACGTCTACACCTTCATCTAAGACTTGTGAGGTGACAATTACGCGGTATTGTCCGTTTCCAAAATTTGTGAGTATTTCTCGCCGCTCGTTTCTTTGAGTTTTATGTGTGATTGCGGGTATGAGAAAACGCTTGCTTATGGTGTAGACGAGATCGTTGTATAGAGTAAATATTAGAATTTTTTCGGTTTTGTAGGTTTCAAGTTTTTCTGCGAGCATATCAAGTTTTGTTTGAGAGTTTACAGCAATTTTTAGGGCTTTATTTCGTGCCAGAAGAGCTCCTCTTGCTTTTGAATCTCGACCGGTTGTCATAATAAAACGTTGAAAATCAGAAGCTGAACGCAGAACGAAATGTTTTGTTGCAAGATAATTTTTAAAAATTGTCATGTTTGTTGTGTAGTCTTGCTGTTCTGTTTTGGTTAGTTCTACTGCTATTTTCTCGTATGTGTATTCTGAGAGGTGTTGTTTAGCAGTTAATTCTTCGACAGATGCTGAATAAACAGGATTACCAATTAGTGCGGGGAGTAAGTTGTGTCTTTGATCGCCACGTTCATATGTGGCTGTTAAACCCATGCGGTAGGGTGAGAGAAACATTTCGGCAATCTGTATATAGCCTGGTGAAGCTAAGTGGTGTACCTCATCAAAAATTAATAACAAAAATTTATTACCTAAATAAGCGGCCTGAATATATGCAGAATCATATGTTGAAATGGTAACCATACGCACCATGCTTTCACCACCGCCAATTACTCCAGCCTCTACCCCAAGACAGTCCCATACTCGTTTTTTCCATTGATCAATTAGATCTAAAGTTGGAACAATAATTAGAGTTTGTACCTTAAGCAACTCGACAGCTTTAAGAGCAACGAAAGTTTTTCCAGCGGCCGTTGGCAAAACTATCACACCTCGCCTATCTGCAACAAACCATCTATCCAACGCTTTATCCTGATATGTTCGTAACTCAACACTACCCTTTAACTGTTCAAGAGCAGGCAAATGCAAAGTGACATCCTCAATCTCAATGTTACTCTCTCTAAAAAAATCCAAAACGTCTCGATAATGACAAGCCTTAACCCGGTAACATCCACTGCGAGGATCCCATTTACCATACGGAGTACCAACTGCACCATTTAACAACAAAGTACCCTTATCAAACCACAAACGAACCATAACACAACAAATAAATCAACGCATCAATTAAACTTACGCTAAAGTACACCAACAAGATGTACAACAAACACACACTACAAAAAGAGTAAATGTAAAACATTAGTAATCAAGACTAAAAGTGGAAACTATAGCTTAAGTGTATATACAAGTTTAGCTGTTGATAAATGTATGAAGTTTGGTGTGTTATTTTCTGGAGGTAAGGATTCTGTACTTGCGTTACATTTAGCTGCCAAGAGGGGTCAGGTGGTTTGTTTGATTACGGTTGTTTCAAAGAATAAGGAGAGTTATATGTTTCATACACCTAATGTGGATATTACTGAGTTGCAGGCTCAGGCTTTGGGATTGCCATTAGTTTCGGTGGAAACGGATGGTTGTAAGGAGGAGGAGCTTATTGATTTGGAAGGCGCGATTTTGCGTGCTAAGACCATGTTTGGCATTGATACGGTAGTTACGGGTGTAGTAGCATCTGTTTATCAATTGGAGAGAGTGCAAAAAATTTGTAATAGTTTGGGGTTAGAGTGTTTTAATCCGTTATGGAAGTATAATCAGAGAGCTTTGTTAGAGTGTCTAGTTGAGAATAATTTTAAGGTAGTTATTTCAGGTGTGTTTGCATATCCTTTGGATGAGTCTTGGTTGGGGAAATTGTTAGACCAGAGTGTCATTTTGCGCTTTTTAGAGTTATCTGTGAGATGGGGTATTAGTATTGTTGGTGAGGGGGGTGAGATAGAGACTACTGTTTTGGATGCACCTTTGTTTAAGTGTGAGATTCGGGTTGTTGATTCCGAGTTAATGTGGGATGGTATTTCGGGAGTTTATATAATTAAGAAGGTAGAGCTTATACCAAAGTGATTGTTTGTGCTAATTAGAGGTTTACTTTTGCTGTTTTTTCCATAAAAATAGTGTAAAGCATCACTAAATGCTACAATGGAGGTGCAAAAAAGAACCTTTAAACATGACAATACCGCACGACATACGCATGAAAAGTTTTGTGTAATCAAACTTTAAGCGATAAGCCTTGAAAATATAAGAGTTAGAGGGTTAAAATCTGTGCCAGATACCTTACAGGATCACAACCAACAACAAAACGTTTCTTAACCAAACTAGTCACACACTTACAATTGACATCCAACACTCGAAACATATTTAACACCAATTTACGCAAAATACCAAGATTAAACGCCGCCACCTTATCAAGCACCCTGCATGCATCCTCCCCAAACATCACA
>JAITMO010000171.1 GCA_031277345.1 Candidatus Bathycorpusculum soli | reverse complement strand
TGGATAATTCTTCGGTGCATGCGTCAAAGTTGGTTCGGGAGGTTTTGGGTGAGCTTGGGATTTCTGTGTTGTTTTTGCCGGTTTATTCGCCTGATTTTAATCCTGTTGAGTTTATGTGGGCGTATATGAAGGGTGTTTTGCGTAAGCTTAAGGCTAGAACAGAGGAGGCTTTGCTTGATGCAGATGTTCAAGCTCTTGATTGCGTTACACCTGAACTCATTGCCGGCTGGTTTAAACACTGCAACTACAGGCCACACATAGTTAACTAAAAGTTACACTGCTATAGTAAGATTTTTCTTACTTAAATTTTACGCATAAAAACACACCCCCAACATTGCTATCTAATATTTTTTAGCCAAAGCACCCTTTCATTATTGTTGTCTTAAAATGTTGTTTTTTACATCTTGTTTTGGCGTTGCTGTTTGTTAGAGGGTTATACAAGCACTATATTAAGGGTTGATTTCTTTGAATAAGCACCTTTTACAAGTATAACAGTAATACGGCAGATTTGCAGACTAAACACAAGATACACAAAACAACGCAACTAACATTCAAATTTTAGTTACTACACAATATAAGACAAATAATGTTTATTTTTCTGTTAACGTTATGTAGCATAAAAACTGATGTTACAAACTTGTTTACCGAAACTTTTTTGTGTTAACCCAAGATTTTGGGTGGCGGTGTGTGATTGTGATAGTTAAAGTTTGGGGGTTATTGTTATTTAAAAAAGATAGATGCTGCAGGTAAAGCTTGTTAAATTATAAGTGTGTTTTGTAAGACAAGCTGATTATGTGTTGATTGATGTGGTGTTTTGGTTTTTTAATTCTCAGGTATTGGCGGTGATGTTGTATGTTATTGAATAGTTTAAGGGTGTTTTGGCGAGTTTATGCTGTTGTTGTGTTTGTCAGGTTTGGCGCTTGTTTGTTTGTCTGAATTGATTTCTGCTTTATAGTTTGAAGAAAAAGTTTTTACATGAGCAATTTCTCAACACACACATTAATCGTTTTTCAGTTCGTCAAATGGCTTTCTTTCCATTTTTTGGCCTTTTAGCAACATTACATCTCTTGCTTTTGTTGACATAATCTTAAAGATTGTAGCTGATGGAGCGGTGTTTTGTGTGAGGGCAACAATGGTTTTTGAAAAATCAACTTTGCACTAGAAATTGGACTTTTCACATCAGGAAGTTTAGTCGTTTTTTCATAGCTTTACTGTTTTAACGTTCCTCTCTGATGGGTAAGTCTTGTTTTTACCATAATTTTCACCAACTTACCACATGTGAAAACTATTGCGATAGGCTCTCTTTAGACATGAAACATTTTTTATGCTACATCTTGTTCTTTGAAGGATTTTTCAATAGCGATTTTGTATATACGTATTTTGTGTTTTTTGTTCAAAAAGTTTTTATGTTACCCCTGAAAAGAAAAAACAGAGGTAATTACAATGATATTGCCCTCGAACCCCTCTAAATTTTGGTTTAATTATATTAGTAATGTTAAATGCATTAACTCACAAATATTAAACAACACCAACATAAAAGATAAAAAAACAGTTGTCCTGAACCAAATTGATAACAACAACTCATCTAAAAACAGAAACAGCCCCCTCAATCCCCTACTAAAAACTAATGAAAGCGTGACTCAAACATTTACAAACAATAATAACACTGTAGTGACGGAGGCCTTTTAGTTGAGTGAGCAAGAATTATTCAATAATGCAGGTTCAATTAATACTAATTATATAATTGAAGACACTTATCATACAGGAGGTATTAGCGCTGGTTTGGGTTTTGCGGTTAGCAGTGCTAATTTTCCAGGAAAAACTCTGACTCGCATCAAACTATATGGAGGCTCCAATGGGATAGGCAGCGGAGAAGTGAGGATGTGGGTGGCTACTGCTCGTTTGTTTGCCCCTAACCCAAATAATGGTGTCACCATTTCTGCTCGCATCTATAGCACCAACACACATGAGATACAAAGTGTACATACTGGAAGTTATGAATTTACGTTTAGCGGAGTGGCTTTACCAAATGATACAGTACTAGTAATTGGGCTAGAAATTACAAATGGTGGCAGTGCTTACGATGTAGTGTTTATTCAAAGTGGCGTTAGCACAGGTTCTTTTCCGCTCTATCTGGGGGATGTTACTTCACTGCCTGCTCTTTTAAGTGCTGAGGTGTATAATTTTCAGCCTGCATGCATTATTTATGGTACTGCGTCGACTGTTTATTCGGTAACGTATAATGGAAATGGTAACACCGGTGGATCTGCTCCAGTAGATCCCAATGGTCCTTATCTGAATACTTCAACAGTCACAGTACTAGGTAATACTGGTAACTTGACTAAAACTAATCACACATTTATTGGCTGGTCTACAAATTCTAATGCGACTGTTGCGCAGTATACTGCAGGTTCTACGTTTGTTATTAGCGGTAATACTGTGTTGTATGCGGTGTGGTCGCCTCCTCTTACTGTGGTGTATGATGGTAGTGGTAATTCAGCAGGCTCTGCTCCGGTGGATCCTAATAGTCCTTATCCGTATGGTTCAACAGTGACAGTTCTTGGTCATGGAAGTTTGTGGTTGACAGGTTATAATTTTGCTGGTTGGACTACTGATCCGTTAAGTCAAGATGTAGAGTTTAGAGTGGGGGATTCGTTTGTTATTACTGAAAATACCATTTTGTATGCTGTTTGGCTTTGGGGTGGCCCTCCAGTTGGGAATCAATATACGGTTACGTATAATGGGAATGGGCATACTAGTGGTAGTCCGCCGGTGGATTATAATGTTTATCAGCAGGGTAATACTGTGACTGTTTTGGGTCAGGGTACTTTAGTAAAGTCGGGTTATTCTTTTTTGGGTTGGGCTACTACTTCTAATGCGGTTTCGCCTAATCGTATGCCAGGCTCCACTTTTGGTATGCCTCCAAATAGTGTTACTTTGTATGCTGTTTGGGGTTCTGGAGGTGG
>JAITMO010000141.1 GCA_031277345.1 Candidatus Bathycorpusculum soli | reverse complement strand
GAGAGTGTTCACTTATAGATAACTTTATGTGATGTTGTGAGTGTATGTCGCCACGCAAGGTTGTTTTGCATAGTGAATTGCAAAAAATGTTTATCAAAAAAAATTACAAATGGCGGTTTTGTTCGTGGAAAACATCGCTACATCTGCAAAGAAAGAATGTAACTATCATTTCGTTAAAGGAGATGAGCGTACAGATGATAAAATAGTTGCCAAAAAAGCAATGTGCGTACTCTTCTACACATTAGGCAAAGGATCCTTTCGTATGCTTGCCAAAATTTTCAACACCCAACCCTCACTAGTCTACCGATGGATAATGGAAGCAGGAGCCAAACTATCTGATCCAAAAGTTGCTGATGGTATTATGGAGATGCGGGTTTGATGAAATGTGGCATTTTGTAGGTTCAAAAAAAAAACAAGCTTTGGATCCTCAAAGCCATTGACTGTAGTACACGGAGAATTGTGCCGTCTGGGTGCTTGGCAATCGTAAAACGTGCAACGTTTCGCCGTCTCTACAATAAAGTAAAACATCTCAAAAACTGTATCTTTTACACGTGATGATTGGAACGCTTTTTCAAAAGTGTTACCAAAGAAACGTCATGTTATTGGTAAGTCGCATACAGTTGCTATTGAGCAAAACAACAGCAATACACGTCATCATTTAGGTAGATTTACTAGGCGTACTAAGGTTGTTTCAAAGAAGGTAAAAATGGTAGATTTGACACTTAAACTTTGGCACGCATTAACCACTGAAGACATTTTCACAGCATTTCAAAAAACCGCACTACTTATCTTTAGGTGAACACTCTCCATTTTTTTGTGTAATAACGTGAAAAATTCCGGTAATAATAGCCACTATTATTGAAAAAATACCTCCAATAAGTGCAACAAGAATGCTTAGTTCCATGAGCAATACCTCTGATACAAAAATACTACTAGTGAAGGTATGTTAACTGTATCTAATTAGGGTTTTCGTAGTTATATTTCATTTTTAATTGTATTTTGTATAAAATTTTGGGTTGTTATGGGTTATGTGGTTGGGTTGAACTATGACGAGGAAAGTGACATAAAATAAATCAGCTACTTTTTAGTTAAAACTTTCATGCCGTGAGTGGTATCTGCTCTTGCGGGGACAAAACTTTTCCGCTTTAACCTTCGAAAAGTGGCGTAAAAACAGTGAAAAGGGCGCATATACGCCTCTTTGCATTCCTGCGGAAATACGTCCCGCTTTCTTCAAAATACCACTCGTGGTACATAATTACGTTTTGAGGCAACACGTATCAAACCATGTAAAACTAAATCATATCAATTTACAAACAGACAGAAATATCAACTTATATTATGTTTAATTAAAAATTAAAAAGTTTAACAGTTTATACAACTGTTAGTTTACCGAATTTGCCGACATTGAGTTGGATTTCGCTCTTAAAACTGGTAACGTAGCCGTTTTCAATTTGTATGTTGTCGCCAACGTTAACTTGTTCAATTTGTTCGTTCCACAGAGTCAACTTTATGCTGCCAGTTTCATCTGCAACAACAGCATCAACTATTCTGTAGGTAGCATCACCAAATTTGGATCTAACTTCGCGTACATCGCCTTTCTCTACAACTTTAGCGGATACATTGACACGTTTGGCGCCATCACGGAGATCTTTGATTTCTATACTAATTATACTCAATTATTTTCACCTGTATTACCAATAAACTAAATGTTTAAAGTTCACTTGCAAAAAAGTTTTCAAGCAATATAAATCTTGCTAACACATCAAATGCAGCTTAAAGGATAGTTAAATCGCAAACAACATTTTGGTAAGAGATATAAAAACAAATTAAGGATTGGCTTTCGCCAATCTGTTTTTGTTAGAATATGCCAAGCCATTGACAAAATATCATTATGAAAGTAGCTAATATCACGGTGATTACTGCCACTATTATGCTTTTTATGTATGAGAGTTCAGAGGTAGCTATTTTATTTTGTGTTTCAAACGTGTCAGCAGCAGATGTTTCGGCATCAGATGATAATGGATTTTTTATTGCAGGTATGCTTGAGATAGCTTTTACGGCAAATGTGATAAGTATGCCTTGTAAAACGTATTGAACTATGTTAACTACTATGTTAAGTGTTATGTAGGTTGACGTTTCTTGAGCTATTGATTCATAAGCTACTTGTGTTGCTGGCGATGTTGCACTAATTAAGGCTTGATAGTTTATTACGCCATAGGGTAAGTCATATGGGTAGTAGACTGTTGGTAGGGTAAGAGAAACTAAACAGTAGCATAGGGATGCTATAACAAGAGCCATAAGTGTAAAGCCTATAGAAGCAAAGAGGTTGCGCCAAACAACATTAGGTGCTTTTAAGGCTTTAATCAATATGTATGCTACTATTGAAAGAAGAATCCATTGAGCCAGTGCTTGTAAAATAATAGAGTACGTTACAAGTCCTATTAGAGTTCCTGTGCCAAAGGCATCAATTTGTGTTTTGTATTGGCCACGGAAGAATACGCCCTGTAGTAAAATGTTGATATTTGAAGATTCTGGATATGTTAAATTAAGTTGCATACCTGTTACTTCTGACCAAACAGGCGCACCGATACTTTGCCACTCTGATGTGCCTACGGGAATTGTTAAATTACTCCATTGTCCAAGATTGGTTGTAAGCATAGATGTTATGTCAAGACTGAAATAGTTTGATGTTCCATTTGCAGTATAGAGTGTTAGAACTCCTGTGCTAGGAGCTACAGAAGATAATTGTTTGATACTCATGCTTAAAGTTGTAAAGCCGTCTGCGCCACAGTCTGCGGTATATCCAAACTGTTCAAGAGATGCTAAGAGACTCTTACTAGAAGAGTGAACAAACTGTAAACTATTGTTTCCATAAAATGTTTGGTTGATATAGTCTTGCGAGTTTACATTAACACTTGTATCAGATGTAGTAATCCAATGTGTAGAGTTTGCTGAAACAAAATGGTTTAACTGATCTAAACCGTTTAACCTTCCTATTGGTGGCACAGTTTGTTCATAATACACTTTTAAGGAATAATCATAATTATAAACAATCTGCAAAGAGACAAAGAGTGCGAGAATTATTACTATAGCTAAATATTTAGGATTAGTAGCAATTTTTTTGAATGTTTTATGAGGAGCGTAAACAACGCCAAAGATATCTTTGATAACCAAAGCAATAAACTCCATGCACAAAAGCAACGTCCCCATTTATAAGGTTATATAATATTATCCAAAAAAACAAATAATTAACAACAACACCAACATAACAAAGTAGCTATGATAAACATAAAACATTGATAATTCGACACCGTGAGATACAACAGAAGTTGTCGTAACTTAAATGGTGTTACGTCATAGGTTTAGGTTGGCATAGGTATTAGGTCGGAGAAAATCTTTAGAATGCTCTTGTCTTTTTTGGTAAAGCACACAAACACGACCTGCCACCAGCCTCAACAATCAACTGCATCTTAGACAAAACATACAAAACCTCCCCAACAGACACAACCCCAACCAACTTATGCTCCTTAAGCCGCTTTAAAATCTTAAAATATAGCAACATAATTTGAGAGTTTTTACTTATAGATAGAAAGCTGCTGTTTGAAATTGAGCAAACAAATCAGGCATTGTTAGAGCTTGCCACAACTTTAAAGAAACATCAACCATATCCTCACATTTAGACACCACCTTAGGAACTGTGCAAAAATAAGTTGTGATTATTTTGTTGGGGTAATTTTATAGTTCCATTCACCATGAGAACCAATCTTCAAAATATTAATAGCCTTAAACTCCACATCACTAACCTTCCGTCCACTCACATACACCCTACTATCAGAACGACAAACAACACTCAACCCCCCCACGCGTAGACGTACTAGAAACCAAATTAACAACAATCTCAACATCAACCAAAGGCCGCCCAGCCCAATTCTTACTAATAAAACAAAACAACCGATGCCCCACCTTATTCCACTTAAAAGTCCCAAGCGGCAAATGACAAACAAACACATCCAAACCCACCCGATCCGCAAACCCCTGCAACTCAAACTTCCACAACCTACACCATACACCATTACTACCCCCACAATCACACATAATCAAAAGCCTCTTCGCATCCCCCCCTAAACAACCAATCAAACAAACACTTGTTCTCCAACCCACAATCACACATAATCAAAAGCCTCTTCGCATCCGGAAAAGAATATTTTCCAACAACATCCCACCACAGAGATATACTAAAAACAGCAAACTCACCGGTATCTTTACTTGTTCCAAGATTCACAAACGCCGAATTATCATTAACAACATAAACCCCATAAGGCGCAACTTTTAACAACTTGCCTGTGGAAAAATCATGATTTATAGCGTGCCATAGCCAACAAGGTGTTTCTTTGCAATAGACTCTACTCCACATTTCATCCATTTGCAGTCTAATTTTTAGCGTTTGTTTTAGCTGATAGTTTGCGTTTTCATGTTAATTTGTGTCAAAGCTTATTTTCTTCATGAACCATGTTGTTGTTTATGTTTAGATTTTTATTTGGTGCACCTCGCAGACTGAAAAACATTTTT
>JAITMO010000140.1 GCA_031277345.1 Candidatus Bathycorpusculum soli | reverse complement strand
CTCACTCTTCCTAACCAAACGACCCAAACGCTCACACAAAACACCATTAAAAATCTCCACCCCAATCGCCTCAATATCACCCAAAGAAGGCTCACCATAAACAACAATTTTCTCTCTACCTACCACCCGACCATGTTCCCTTATCTTAATCAATTGTCCATAATCAATCAACCCAAGCACAAAACATTGAGGCAAAACATACACATAATCATCATTACCATCAGTAAACACCTCCAAAGGACACTGAAAAGAAGGCACTTTAGAGCTTTGGCAAGCCTACGCATCATATCTAAGCATGTTTGCTAAAATCCATTTACCTGCTGAAAAAGCCGTAAACAAATAAGCTTTCGTTTTACGGCGGTGTAAAGGTAGCAGTCACCGTTCTCAGGCTCAATTTGGCCTTTTCGCTTAAGTGTCTTTTCTTTTTTTTTTAACAAACGACCAGAGCTCATCACACTCAAACTGTGAAAGCCCAATATTTTGCAAAAGATAATCACTTACCTCTGCAGCGTGTTCTGCTAGGTCTTCTAGGAGGTTGCCTATGGTGTCTCGGTGGTGTCCTGTTAGTCGTTCTATGCTTCTTATGCCATTTTTCTCAACAAGATGTTTGCATATTGTGGTTATTTGTTGTTCTGTTAGGTGTTTTCTGTAGAGGGGTGTGCCTTTGGTTTCCATAAAGTAGGTTTTGCAGTAGCGTCATTGGTATCTTTGGTAGCCTGTTGTGTGGTATTTGCCTTGTTTGATGATGTGTTTGCTTTGTTCTTTTTGGTAGTGTGTGCATTTTGGGTTTTGGCAAACTGTGTTAATTTGGCTTTTTGGTCTCCCCTTTGGCATATTGTTCACAGATGACATAGGAACAACCGAACTACATAAAGATATCGTATATTAGGACACCACCAAAAAATGGTTATTGGTTACCGTATCGATCTGCAAAGATACGATAGATTTCTTCAGGTTTCTCTACTGCGTACACTCCTTCAATTTGTCCAAGTTTACGCGTTTGCTCAGCCTCTTCTTTTCGCACACGAATCTTTAGCGTTTTACCATTAGGTATAACCGTTTCAACAACATTTTCTTTATAGTCAGTAGGTAAAACATACACCATACCAAATGCTTTCAAACACATAATAACTGAATTAGTAATTAGCGTATCTCCAATACCGTTAACAATTTTAGCAACACTATTAGAACTTGCAGGAGCAACTAACATAAAATCATACTTCCCACTCTGTACCCAAGATGCCAAAAACGGTGCATTAGCATTTACCTCAACCCTAAACTGAGCAAACTCTTGCTTTAAAACATCAAATTGTTTATAGAACCTAAGCATAGTCTCCCCATTCTTAGAAACAAACACCTCAATATCCACCACAGACTCATACTGACGCTTAAGCTCAACCATTATTTTAACAATTTCAGCAATCCTATCACCGCCGCCAGTTATTCCCCAAGCAATCTTACATTTCTTTACATTAACCAATTCTGCTTCCTCACCCTTTCTAAAAACACACAAAACTTTTAACTGTTTCACATTTACAGAGCACTTTTTTACATATTTTCTAAAATTTTGCTGCATAACATAGAGATAGGATAAGTATGATTTTAAAAAATTTGTTTACAGGCATACAGGTAGATTACATCATTTGCCCAACAAGCAATTAGTACTGAGATGAACATAAAAAAAAATAAAATTGTTAAATTTTTTGTTAAAAATAGAGAATAAGAAAAAGAATACTTGAGATTATTCGCTCTCAAAGTATTCTTCTGGTTTAGGTGGAATTGGTGGAAGTCCTTTTCGTTCACGAATTGCCTTGATTGTGTCTGCTTGCATTTGTTCTGGAATTGTTGCCCATCGACTAAATTGTGTTGCCCAAAATGCGCGACCTTCGGTTGAGCTTCTAAGTTCATCTGCAATACCAAAGCTTTCAGATACGGGCATTTCTGCTTTGACGGTAATCATGTCTTCTTCTGAGGGCATATCAAGGATTTTACCACGGCGTTTGTTGACAGTTGCAAGAACGCTGCTAACAAAGTCTGAGGGGACTTTGCATTCAAAGCTTATAAGTGGTTCGAGTAGTTTGGGTTTGCTAAGTAATATAACGCAATAGATTGGTCTCCAAGTCATTGGAATTGCTTGTGCGGGGCCTCTGTGAACGGGGTCTTCGTGTAGAGTTATATCTTCTAGGTTGATTTTTAGGCCATGTGCTGGTTCTCTTGTGAGTGGCGAGGTTTGTACAGCTTCTCGGAAGCCTGTTTTTATGTGATCAATGATTTCTTCTACGTATTGGCGTCCGCGTATACGGTTGACTAGGATGTTGCTTTCTTCGACTGCAACTGCACCTTTTGCTTCGTCTTGTGACCAACCTAAGCTTTTGAGGACTTTTGCTCTTTCGTCTTTGTTTTGTAGGTCGGTGATTTTTTCTGCTTTGATTGCATCTATGATTGTTTCGTCGAGTTTTTCTATAGTTATCCATAGTTTGTTGTGTTTGTTGGGGCTTTTTCCCATGACTGCTGGGCCTTCGTAGTTGTGGTTGATGGTTTCTCTGTATATGACGATTGGTTTGCTGAGTTTAACTTTAAGGCCGGATTCCTGCATTCGGTAAGCTGTAATTTCAAGGTGAAGTTCGCCCATACCTGAGAGTAGGAATTCGCCGGATTCTTTGTTTTGTGTAAAGCGTATGCATGGGTCTTCTGTTGTAAGTTTGTGCATAACTTTGTCAAAGAGCGGTAGGTCTTTTACGTTTTCTGGTTCGACAGCTACTGTGACGACAGGGTCAGATACGTATGTTAAACCTTCAAAGCTATGGATGTCACAGTTTGCTTCGCCTATGGTTTCGCCGATTCGCATTGCAGGTAAGCCTGCTACTGCACCGATGTTGCCTGCGGGTACGTGGTCAATAAAGACGCGGTCAGCGGCCATACTCATGAAAACTTGCTGGATTGTGCCTTTTTGTTGTGAACCAATTAGTTGTACTTCTTTTCCTTTAGTGATTGTGCCACTGAAAATTCTGCCAATGGCAACAGTGCCACTGTGTGGGTCTACATCGATTGTGGAAATACACATAAGTAGTGGAGCTTTTGGATCGACTTTCGCCATGCCAATACCAACTGGCGAGTTTACGTCGCCTGGCCAGATTTTTGCTTGACGATATGGTTGAGCTTCTAGTGGGCTAGGTAAGTGTCTGCAGAACATGTTAAGAATTGGTTCGGGTAAGGGGGCTTTTTTGCTTAGTGCTTCTACTTTTGCGTTAACTTCGTCGGGGTCTCCGGTGTATGCGTCTAGGATGTCTTGGAAGGTGATTTGTTTTTGTTTCATGTATTCAAAACTTAGGGCCCATTTGTGTAGAGCTGAGCCGAAAGCGACTGTGCTGTCGATTTTTATTTTCCAGGTTTCTTTGTATTCGGGTGGTGCATGTTTTTCAATTAGGTTGTTGATTTTTGTTAGGACTTTTGCGAATCTTTTTTGGATTTCTTGGGGTGATAGTTTGATTTCTTTAATTAGTCGGTCTACTTTGTTTATAAATAAGAGTGGTTTGACTCTTTCTTTTAGAGCTTGCATTAAGACGGTTTCTGTTTGAGTCATTGGACCTTCTACAGCGTCAACAACTACGAGTGCGCCGTCGACTGCTCGGAGGCTTCTTGTAACTGCACTTGAAAAGTCAATGTGACCGGGAGTGTCTATTAGGTTAATTAGGTATTCTGCGTCTTCAAAGGTGTGAACTAAACTGACGTTTGAAGCAAATATTGTAACGCCGCGTTGTTTCTCAAGAATGTAACTATCAAGAAATCTTTTTTGTCCTGCAGCTTCTGCACTGATAATTCCTGCATGTGCTAAAAGACTGTCTGACAAAGTTGTTTTTCCATGGTCAACATGAGCAATAATGCTGGTGTTACGAATAATTTTTGGGTTATCCATTAGTTTAGCAATTTCTGCATTTTGTCTAAAACGCGCCATTACTTATTCATTCTCCATTTTAATTTTTATAATAATATTATTACTTTGCTTTGAATGCATTGCATTTTTAAATATTTTATGCATACGGAAATCTCTCAGATAATAGGGTAAATTAACATGGACATTGAATTTGTAGCCTATTAACTTTATGGCAAAGTGTCTTAAAATTACGTTTCTAACATACGATATTACATAGTCCTGCCATAGTAGTTCCTATCGATTTTAAGCAAGCATTTAAAAAGATTAAATATATCATATAAGGTAATTCACTTACCAAAGGAAGTTAGTTTATGCCTACTTTCCAGACAGTTCGTGGTATGCGAGATTTATTTGGCAAAGAAGCCCAAACATTTACTCATATATTAGATAGTGCTCGAAGAGTTGCTTCACTTTTTGGGTTTAGAGAAGTTTTCACGCCTCATGTTGAATCTTTAGAGTTGCTAAATGCTAAATCAGGTGAGGAAATACGACAAAGAATGTTTATATTTGAGGATTTAGGGGGGCGTAAAGTTGCTTTGCGACCAGAGTTTACGGCTTCTATTGCACGTTTAGCCACAACATCATTAAAAACTGAGCCAAAACCTTTGAAAATGTTTTCCACAGGCACCGTTTATAGATATGATGAGCCTCAACGTGGCCGGTATCGAGAGTTTTGGCAGTCAAACTTTGAATTATTAGGCTCTAATAAACCTGAATCAGATGCTGAAATTATTCTACTTACAAACAAATTCCTGCAAACCATTGGATTACAGGGATTTGCTTTCAAAATTGGACATATAGGCATTATTCGCAGTATCCTTAGTCAAGATGGCGTTGACGAGAAAACACAAAACGCCGTGTTACAACGCATGGATAAAAAAGAATATGACTTAGCCCTCAAACTTGTTGACTCAGAGAAATGCCGCTATACATTACAGAGTCTAATTAACGTTAAAGGTAAGAATTGGCAAGATACAATTGATCAAATTAATGTTGTAGTATCCACGTATGAAAAAGCTAAAATTGCCACCGAAAATCTTTTTGAAGTACTAACATCAGTTACGTCAAGTACAAAAATTTCTTTAACTGTTGAACCTGCCTTTGCGCGTGGACTTGAATATTATACTGGAATAATTTTTGAAGTCTACATTCCTCAACTTGAAATTGCCCTCGGCGGAGGTGGACGATATGACCATTTAATTGAGACGTTTGGCGGCGAACCTACTCCTGCAGTTGGCTGCGCTCATGGCCTTGACCGTGTAACAATTGCACTACAAACTCAAAACACCGAATGCACCGTTAAAACAAGTTACAAGATTGTTGTAATTCCTATTTCTGAGTCAGTAAAAATTGATGCTTTAAAAATTGCTCAACTCTTACGTGAACACGGCATTTCTGTTGAATTTGAACTCATGGGCCGTAAAATGGGTAAAGCTTTAGAAGACGCAGATAAACGCAGTTTTGATTATGCTATTATTGTAGGTGAACAGGAACTTAAAGAGGGAGCTGTTGTTGTTAAAGATCTTAAAACACGTGAACAAACAACTGTATCTATAGATTGTCTATTGAAAAAATTAAAAATAGAAACGTTTTTACCTATAAACAAGTGAAACTATCGTTTGAACTCACGTAAACAGGCTCTATTTTGGAGAGTTTTCACCGATAGGTAGATACCTGACTTTTTAACTTTTTTTGGTCGTGTCATAAAATATTTTAATGTGTGAATGTCTGATTGTTATGGTTCAGGTCAGTATTTGTATGGTATCACAGATTGTAAAAGTAATCTGTCTTTTTTGTGGTAGCGACAAAGCCTCAAAAAACGGGCACACCAAAACCAAAAAACAAGTCTACAACTACAACAATAATCCACAATGTGCTCATTACAACTTTATAGAACAATACACCCATAAAGCCTACCTGCCAAAAGTTCGCAGCCAAGTACTAAAAATGGCCGTAAACGGCACAGGTACACGAGCCATAGGACGTATTTTGGGCATTTCTAAAGACATCGTAACAGTTATTTTGAAAAAACAAACAAAAAATGGTTCTGGCAAGTAAACTATAACTACATATGTAACTTAAAGATAAGAGAATTATGGTAAAAAATTGTTTCCTCCAATCAGATTTTAGTGGCTGAGGCAGAGTTTGATGAAATGTAGACTATGTTTCGGATAAGGTTTATCAGTGTCTGGTTTTGGTGGGTAGATTATAATACTGGTGTTTCATTGGCGTATTGTTTTGGTACATGTGAGCATAATAAGTGTCTTAAAGAGTTGCGCT
>JAITMO010000226.1 GCA_031277345.1 Candidatus Bathycorpusculum soli | reverse complement strand
CATACCTCTCCGCTAATTTTAACAATAGCATCATGAATTTTGTAATTACGCAGTAAACTTTCCACCTCTTTTATGCTGCAATCAACAAGTTTACCTGTTAAAATAATACGTAATGCTGTACCTGCATGACGCCGCTCCACTTCAACACGGCCATTAGGCTTTTTCACCAAAACCCTGCTCTTCTCTAACTCTGAAATCAACAACTCTACCTGACCTACCGGATCCTTAGCTAAATCAACCATCAAAATCACTCCATCTGCATTTCGAGCAACACCTAACGTTACAGGCCCCCAAGCACGCCCATCCCCACTTCCCTCCATAACAGCCGGCGTTTCAACTAACTGAAACTGGACATCACCAAAATCCATAATACCTGGAACCGGCTGTGTTGTCGTGTAATTTGTAGGCGAAACAACAACATTTGCCTTAGTAACTGTCTGCATCAGACAACTCTTGCCCGCATTAGTTAGACCAAGAATAGCAACCTGCGCTGATCCTTCCTTTTCAACAAACAACTTTGGACCGCCACTACTCTTACCCGTACCTTTACGCTTCTTATCCTCAAGATCATCCCGAATTAAAGCAATCTTACGCCTAATCTCCCCCCGAAGCTTCAACGTACCCTTATGTTGCGGAACATACTTTAGAAACTCTATCATTTTCTCCATTTTATCTCGAGGCAAATGGGCTGCTTCAACCTCTTCCCATTTATCAAGCGCCTCCGGCGGAAGATTTGTTGGCATGTAAACTTCAGCAACATATACCACAAATCAACTTTAAGTCTATTTCGAATATAACACACAATTTTCTGCCTACATCCACACTTTACCGCACCAATAAACAGATTTCTCATAACTTTAGGCGACAACAAAAATATTGACACGATTCTGCAACCTAAAACCACAACACTAACATTATTAAAACAAATTAACGCATTCAAAAAAAAAAACAAATTTAGCTGCTAAAACCAATAAAGAGAAACAAATAAAAGTAGTTAATAAAGTACATAATGGGTGTACTGGTTTGGATTTTAAACATAGCAAAAATTTAGGTGGCGTAGGTGCATTACTAATAGTTCTTGGAGTAATTCCTACGTTTGTACGTGTTAGTGACTATGGCATTTTACGTGTTGCTGGTATAATTTTGATTCTACTCGGCCTTATGCATTTTAGCAATATTTATCAAGCGAAAAACATTTTTTCTAATGCAAAAATTGGTGCTTTCATAGCAATAATATACACTGTTATCTTGGGGCCTGTACTTGACATAGTTACATCAAAATTCTTACAAAACATTGCACTTGAAAGCATCACTGGTGCTTTGGTCATTCAGGTGTTTCTAATGGTATTTGTCATTCTTGCTATATTTGGTGTAACTTTTACGATTTCGTCTTTCTACGTAAAGCGTTCATTAAAAGAGCTCGCTGTTTACTCAGGTGTAAGTGACTTTGAATCAGCGGGTGAAATGTTGTATTTAGGCGCAAAGCTCTCTATAATTGCAGTAGGTGTAATTATTATGGGATTGGCATTTATAAGAATTGCATACACATTTTTCAACATGAATGAACTTAAAGCTGTATCGTTGTCAACAGCTTCAACTACCGACACTAAACATAGCTTTTGTCCTAATTGTGGCACACCTATTTTACACAATGCTGCATTTTGTATAAAATGTGGAAAAGCAAATATTACATCTCACTAATTTTTCTATTCTGTTATATGTATGTTTCACGTCAAACATAAAGATTAGGAACTGTAAATAATTAACTTGTAACTTGGAATAATGTTCCAACCATTTACGTAATATTACGCTGTGAAAAAGTTATTTGCTCACAGTTTTTTAAGTGCATCTATATTTTTACTATTTTAGATGTAGCGGGTTTATAGATAGTAGTAGTGTTATTGCTAAAATTATTTGATATGGGTGTAGGTGTTGTTTTTATGCCTAAACGGTTTTATGGTCTGTTGTGTAGGTTGGTGGAACGTCATAGGGGATAGAAATTTCTTCTATAGTAAATGTTGGTTTGGCTGGTTTAGTTTGAGCTAAGCTTACAGGCAAAATCAGAAATAGAGGTGATAACATTAAAACAGCAGTTAACACTAAAGTACTGTGTTTTGCATGTTTATTTTTTAGTTTTTTGATAAATAAAAAGTTTTGTATCTGTGAAGCTGATGAATTGCTATTATTTTTTTGTTTGCTTTTGTGTTTTATGGGTTGTATGTGTTTGGTTTGTTGTTTATGGAATTTCTGTGTTGTTGTCTCGTAGGGCTATCCATCGTTTGACTTCGAGTCCTGTACCTTTGCCTTTTCCTAGCCAGTTATCTCCGTATTTTTGTTTTAGTTTTTCATTGTAGGATGTAAAAGTTTCTGATTCTGTAACTTCGAGGCTGTCTCTTTTTTTCTTGGTCATATGGGCTCATCTTCTTTTTATATAGTATATGGCTAAATTTAAAGTTCTCTAGAACGAGCAAAAAAGGCTATAGTTTCCTCTAATCTATGGAATTAGATTGTTTTGTCGTATTCTTTTTACTCTTTTTATGGTTTATTTTCTGGGTCTTATGAGAAGGTCTTGTAGTGGAGGCTTGTGGAAAAATGGTTTTTCTATGTGTCTTTAGGTTTTTATACTTTGATAAAACGTACTTTGCGCGATTGGTTTGACAAAACACTTAAAATTTTCATCTTTGGATACTGGTCATTCTCTGAGTAGTGATGTTGATTTGTTTACTTTGGAGTCTCCTTTGGGAAAAATTCGTAAATCTAAGAAAAATTCTGTTCTAAATGATAGTGTTGCGGAAAAAGTTGTTTTGTGCGATTTTGAAGAAAAAACAGTTTTCGATAAACAAGTTAAGCATCAAATATATCTACACTTATACTGATTCTTGTTTTCTTAGACGGTTAGTTGTGGCCAATCTTTTTTCGTCTTATCAAAAGTTTAAACTTTTTTTATAGCATGTTGAAATTACATTGATAGTGTTTTTATTAGTGGAGCATTTAAAATTGGTTTATTTTTTCAATATTTCATTCTGATTTTGTTTTTAGCTCATACAAGAAACTATCAATGTCTGTGTAACTTGCTATAGATGCTTTACAGCTTAAAAATACTGGTAAAATTGATCAGTTGGTTGCGTTAGATGCTATACCATCAAGTTTTGTTCCTTATAGTTTTCAGATGCAAAAAGATACGGTGACACAGCTCATTTGTAGAGTTAAATACAATGAACTTGTAAGTGAAAATGAAGGTGAAGCATTAATTAAATATGCAAAATATACCGATAGATCTGAATCCGATGATGAAAAAATTTATGAAAAAGTAACCACGTATCTTGAACAATTATTAGAATAAACAACAAATAAAAAAGGGTTTAAAAATGAAAAAATAAGTTACCAATACATTGTAACTTACTCTTCGTCATCACAATCTTCACAGTCACAGTCACAGTCTTCGTCTGACCATTCTTCGTCTTCTTTAAAACCAAAAAGGTTGTGCATCATATCTTACACCAAACGCAATACATCCATACATAGTTAATAAGCTTTTTTCAACTGTCAGTAGTTCCAACAATGTTTGAACTATTAATGACAACTCGCAAATTAAACATCTAACTATCTATAAGATCAAAATATAGCTCACGAAATAAGCAGAACAATAATATGACTCTTCACATTTCCGCTAACAATAACATAAAACACTTACAAATCCCATCAGACAAAGTCAAATACCAACAAAAAGACAACACGCGCGCTAACCTATCTACGCCTCAAAAATCATCGACAATATCAGATTAAAACAACTCAAACAACAAAAAAACGCCAACATAAACTAACTAACAATTTAAACTTATTTTTTTCTTTTATCTTTTAGTTTAAGCTTCTAAAAAATTTTTAAGAAACAGCCAAGTTGGTTTAGGTTTTTTCTCCACATTATTACTCTTTTTTTGGAAGTAAACAAATAAAGCAATTATAATAATAAATAGTGTTACAATAATAAGTACGCAAATAACTAAAATATTTTGTAAGCTAAAACCACCCAATAGTTTGTTCACTATTACATTGTTTATTCCCCCACCATCACCATTCACTAATTAAGCAGCATTTTTTATCTGTTTGTTAGCGTTGTTTTTGTGTTTTTATGTTTGTAAAGTCACATAATTAGGTATCTGCTTTTATACCAGTTGTGAGATATATTCTATTGTGGGAGAGGGGGAAGTCCACCAACCCTATCACACCCCTTTCCTCTCTCCCATATTTTTGATAGTTAACAAGTTTTTTTGAGAGTTTTCACCTTTAGGGAGATTTGCAAATATTTGGTTCACAAGATCGCAAGTAGTGGTGAAAAATACGTTAAAAATCGAAAAAGTATTGCCAAAACCTGTTCTAACCCCTAATGGAATTGTAAAAATCAAAGTTATCTCCATATACGTGAAAACTCTCTTCTTTTGTTTCCATGAAATAGGTTTGGCAATGCATGCATTGGTAGCGTTGATGCTG
>JAITMO010000137.1 GCA_031277345.1 Candidatus Bathycorpusculum soli | reverse complement strand
TTTTTCAATGGTAATAAGGTTCTTGCTAAGACAAAAAAGTCAGTTGTTGTCTCTGAGTCTGTTGTTGAACCTGAAAACATTGCTAAAAAAGAAGAATAACTATTTTTTAATTTCGAGTTATTTGTTTATAGCGGTTAATCAGTTATTGTCTATATTGTTGTTACTACTGTGGAGGCGTGTATTGTTGTGTAGATTAGTATGTATGATACTATCCAGACTAAGAAGTATATGCCTATACCTGTCATTGTTATTTTTGAGGGTGTTTCAACTTGGTTTTGGAATTTTGCTTTTAGTAGATAAAGTGTTGCCATATAGACTAGTAGTGTAACTGAGACTGCGTAAAGTATGATGCTTATTCTATCCATGCCATAGTTTAATAGGTAGTGTGACATAACGGCGCTTATTGTTCCCGCGATCATTCCTAATGCTATTCTTAACCAGTAAATTATCGTTATAGGCTTCATTTTCTTTTCCTCTGACTCTTATCGTTGAACATGGTTATAAGTTTGTGTCTTTTATAAATGATTTCTCTTTGAGAAATTATCTCTTCTTTTGACTTTTACTTTGTTGTTGTAGTGATGGATTTGTTTGTTTATTTATGTGTAGGTTTTTGATTACATAACAAATCGCTGTTTGTTTTGCTTTGTTTTGTTGTAAGCTTTATTTTGTTGTTTTGTTTTGTTGCTTGTTTATTGTAGGTGTGTTGTTTGGTTGTTAAGAGTGAGTTTACAAGTTTCGATGTTGCGGCTGTAGTACAAGAGTTGCAGAGTTTGGTTGTTGGGTCGCGTGTGAATAATATTTATCAGTTTGATCAGAAGACTATTGTTTTTAAGTTGCATAAGGCTAATGTGCCGGCTATTCGTTTGGTGGTTGAGGCGGGTCGTAGGATTCATTCGACTGTTTATGCTGAGGAGAGTCCTGTTGAGCCTCCTGCTTTTTGTATGATGTTACGTCATTATTTGCGGGATTCTTGGTTTGACAGTGTTGAGCAATATGAGTTTGAGCGTGTTGTTGTTTTGGGGTTTAGGACTAAAACTGGGGTGTTGCGGCTTGTGGTAGAGTTGTTTGGAGAGGGTAATTTTGTTTTGGTTAATCCTGAGGGTGTGATTATTCAGGCGCTTTTTTTTAAGCGTATGCGGGATAGGCATATTTTGCGTGGAGAAAAATTTTTGTTTCCTCCTGCTTTGGGTTTTAATCCTTTAAAGCTTTCTTTATCTGCTTTGCAGGGTGTGTTTGAGGGTTCGGGTGATGTTGAGGTGGTGAGGGTGTTCGCACGGTTGGTTGGTTTAGGTGGTGTTTATGCTGAGGAGGTCTTGCTTAGGGCGGGGGTAAAGAAAACTTTGCTTTGTAAGGATTTAGAGTCTTCTGTTGTTTGTGGGTTGTTTGATGTTTTGCAGTTGTTGTTTTCTGATTTGTCTGCAGGTAAGTTTGAACCTTGTATTGTTGTAGACGAGTCTGTTGATAATGTTGATGGTACTGGTGGTGGGAGTGAGGATTATTTGGGTGTGGCCCCTTTTCGGTTGCGACGGTTTGATGGACAATCGCTTAAGGGGTTTTCAACGTTTAGTGAGGCTTTGGATGAGTTTTTTTTAAAGGTAAAGACTGTTGAAAAAGCTTTGGTGAGTGTTGAGGTTGACAAGTTGCAGTCTGAACAGAAGCGTCTTAAGCGTGTGATTGCTGATCAAGAGGTAGCTTTGGCGGGTGAGATGGCAAAGTGTGAGCGGGATAAACTTGTAGGTAATGTTATTTATGCTCATTTTGGTGAGTTTGAAGGTTTTTTAGGTAGGGTGAATGCTTTAAATCAGACTGGTGTTGATTGGGGTGGTGTTTTTGCGCAGGTTTTGTCCGATAAGGCGGCGGGTAGGGTGCCTGAAGTGTATGTTGATGGAATAGATGCTAAAAATTTGGTGATTAATTTTTTTGTTGATGGTTTACGGTTTGGTTTGAATTTGCGTTTATCGGTTTTTGATAATGCTAACGAGTTTTATGAGCGTGGAAAGAGGGCTAAACAAAAGTCTGTTGGTACCGTTGTTGCTCTTGAAGATTCTAAGCGTAAATTGGTTAAGGTTGAGCGGGATTTAGCAGAGGCTGAACATATTAGAAGTCTTAAACCTGCCGAGATGCTTTTGGCTATGGCGAAGCGTAAAGTGGAAACTAAGGATTGGTTTGAAAAATTCCGTCACTTTACTACGTCTGAAGGTTTTTTGGTGGTTGCCGGTAAAGATGTGGTGACTAATGATATTTTGATTAAAAAGTACACGCGGGCTGAAGATGTAGTGTTTCACGCTGAAATTACAGGTTCACCCTTTGTGGTAGTTAAGGCGGAAGGTAGGCAAATTACTGATCAAGCCCTAAAAGAAGCTGGTGAGTATGCAGCTGCTTTTTGTCGTGCATGGCGCGAAAACGTTGGTTCTGCCGATGTTTACTGGGTAAAAGTTGATCAATTAAGTAAAAGTGGCCCTTCAGGCGAGTCTGTTCCTCATGGCGCCTTCTTTGTAGTTGGTAAACGTAACTGGATGCGTAATACACCGTTACGAACAGCTGTAGGTGTAATGATAAATGACAACGACTGTTGCTTTATAGGCGGTTCAGTAGATGCTATATGTACACGATCTAAATCGTACGTAATAATCGTTCCTGGGGACCATCAAGGCAAAGACCTGTTAAAAATGGTATTAAAAACTCTTATGTTAAAACTCTCTAATGAAGACAAAGAAAAATTAGGTAAAACATCTATAGAGCAAATACGTGAATTCATACCCTACACCAAAGGAGCCATAAACCAAAAACACATCTAAAACACTAAAATAGTTAACAACCAACTCTACTTTTTAAGTTGTGTTGTTGTTTTGGATGGATAGTTTGTTAGAACAGAAAATGTTTAAATGTTTTATGAAAGTGGTGTATTAAGGGCGTGTTTATTTGGACCCGTAGCTCAGCTCGGTGGAGCGCCAGACTCATAATCTGTTGGTCGCTGGTTCAAATCCGG
>JAITMO010000003.1 GCA_031277345.1 Candidatus Bathycorpusculum soli | reverse complement strand
CAAAACAATGCATCAGCAAGGTACAACCAGTTATTTCTATTGATGCTAAGAAAAAAGAAAATATTGGTTGGTAGCTTTAAAAATGCAGGAGCCTAATATGGTAAAAAGGGTCAATCTGTGGAGGTATTAGATCATGATTTTCCTATTAAAGAGTTAGGTAAGGCGACTTCGTATGGGGTGTATGATGTTATGGGAAGTGCTGGGTTTGTTAGTGTTGGTTTGAGTGATGATGCGGTAGAGTTTGCTGTTTCGAGTATGTGCAAGTGGTGGTTTGCTGTGGGTAGGGAGGCTTATTCAGGTGTTGGGAGTGTTTTTGTTACGTGTGATTGTGGTGGTGGTTGTAGTGATGGTGTGCGTGTTAGGTTGTGGAAGATAAAGTTGCAAGAGTTATTAAATGAGTTTGGGCTTGTTTTTCGTGTTTCTCATTTTTTTGTTGGTTCGTTTAAGTGGGATGAGGTGGGGTATTGGTTGTTTTTGTTTGTTGGTAAGGATTGGTGTGGGTGGTTACTTGTTAGTTTGGTGGTTATTGTGAGTTTGGTTGGTGTGGTTGTGGTGGGTTTTTGATTGTTATGTGTGTTGTGGATGGGTGTGAGTGTGAGTGGGTGTTGTTGTGTTTGATGTGGGGTTGGTTTTGGTGGATTTGTGTAAGGATGTTTTTTATGGTGAGTGGAATTATTCTATTCATCCTTTTGTGGCGCACACAAGTTACCTGTAAAGTTTATTTTCAATCAGTCCATTATCTTGTTTATTAGATGCGGTTTTAATACGCTTGCCCAAAAAATAGAAAACACAAAACCCACAGTTATACATTGTGTGTCCATTATAAAATAAATCATCCCCTGTTTAATTCAAATCTTAAGTCTTGTTTTTCTTTTTTCCTTGATTTTTGCCTGTTTTTGATGGAGCGATTTTTATAATTGTGTCACATACCTTCAATAAGGTATGAGGGGCTAAAGTAGTTGACAGTTATAGTTGACGATGCAGGCAGTGGTGATTTACTTTTCGGTGTCGTAATTGGTGTGTACAGACCAGAAACAGATGACTTCAAATATGATGTTATCAACGTACGTTTTTACCAAGAAATCTTTAAAACAAAAGAGTACCTCAAAGAATCTTCAAAAATTGTCTCTAAATTATTAACAAATTTTAATTTACAACCTGACGAAGAAATTCACCTCTGTCAAGGATGTATGTTTGATGTGGCTGCCGAAGATCTACGTAAAATCTACGGCGAAAATCGCGTAAAACGTATACGTGTAGAAGGTCAAGCCCAACGCCTAATCGAAATTGCATATCTCGATGAAATACGCAATATAGGCTACGAACCACTAACTGAACGCGAAGAAAAGCGAGGTAAAAGCTTTTTTCACATGATGCGCTGGATAAAAAATAATCCACACATGTTAAAATACACAAAAACCGGTTGGCCAAAACTCAAAAACTATCAACTCTTCAAACAATACCACAACAATAACACAAACCCAACCCAAACCGAACATAACGAACAAACATACGAAACAACATGCACCATATGTGGTAGTAACTGTGAAGTACCCTTCCAACCAGAACCAACAAAACCCGTGTACTGTAAAAAATGTTGGAAACAACACAACAAATCACATAACAACAAAACGTGTAATAACAAATCACACAATAATAAACGGAGACGAAAAAACAAGAAAAAATAATTACTGCGACGCAGTCAATATTTTTATTTCTATAGATAGCAGGTGTTTAACAAAATTCTAAACTTTCAAAGTTTGTCTACACTCTAAAAACAATTTTAAATAAACATCCATTTTTTATCTATCTGTTTTAGCATATTTAATGAAAAAATAAAAATGTGCCAAACAGAACAATGTATTGTGCATTGAATTGGATAAAGCTGAGTATTTGCTTTGGAGCCGTAAATACGATAAAACGTATGGTTTTTTAGCACAACGTGAACGAGAGTTAGGCTTCAAATTCCGTAAAAATAAAGTTATGACTAAAACTGATTTGGTCGCAGTTGTTGAATGGATTTTTCGAAATGAGTCTGAAAAAAAAGCACGTACAATAGCCTTAGTGAACCGTAATAGCAGCGAAACTGTCGAAAGAGTCTCTAGTCAGGTCTTTAACTTACTTGAAGGTAATGATCTTTACCGTATGAACTGTTTAACAACCCTTGAAGGCGTTAACCCAGTTTTAGCAAGTGTAATTTTAATGTTCTTTGATCCAAAAAACTATGGTTTATTTGATTCACGCATTTGGAAATACTTTCTAGGAAATACGCCATCAAACCTGTTAACACCGATGAACTATCAAACACTATTGCTATCTCTGCGAAAAGCTGCTAACAAACACAATTTGGATGTTAGAGTAATTGACAAAGCAATATACAAAAAAAGTCTTGAATCTGCCTAAAAAAGAAAACTTTTTTTAAAAAAAGGTTAGATAAGTTCTATCGTCACGTGTACTTCTTCTGGTACACGTATACGCATAATGCGCCTCATGACACGCTCTTCAGAATCAATATCAATTAAACGCTTGTGAATGCGCATCTCCCACCTATCCCATGTAGCAGTGCCTTCACCACATGGTGTTTTAAGAACTGGAACACGTAAGCGTTTTGTTGGTAGCGGTACTGGACCATTAATTTTTACACCTGTTTTTGTTGCTATGCTTTTGAGTTCCTCACATACATCTTCAAGTTTATTGTAATCAGTACTTGTGAGGCGTATTCGTGCTTTTCTTACCATTTTTGAACGTCAATCCCGACTTATTGCAATCCTTAGAGTCAATAACGCACTTTAAAAAGATATCGTAACACAAACCCATTGTTAAGGCTTAGATAAGCTCAAACGTGACATTGACACCAATTTGATACACTTGCTTTTACTTTGTCTACACAACTATCTAAACAAACATGTGTAAAACAGCATACCTGAATTACCTGCCAACAAAGACTAACTCTAAATTTATTACAATCTCATAAAAGACCAAACGATTACCAAACAACTTGACACTTATTAATAATCAACTTGACTCCATTCGACTTTTCTGCAACTTAACGTTTTAACTATACGTTTTTTCTCGAGAAAGGTTAATTAGTCTAAATTATATGTATTGTCTCACACTTAAGAGCTCGGGTAGTATAGTTCGGTCTAGTATATGCGGCTGTCGCCCGTAGGACCCGGGTCCGAATCCCGGCCCGAGCGCCACTCACATGGGTTTGATGTCCTTTCTTAATTAAGTAGCCTTTTAAAAATTTTTAAACTCAAACATACATGAAACCAACCCAATCAATACGCGACTACGACCAACGACTAAAAAGATACCGCCACAACATCCAACAAATGTAAAACGGTAAAACCGCCATACAATTTCTAGACCGCATAGGTGCTCTTGGTCTATCTGCAATGTGGATACCTGTGATGTAGGTTAAAGCAGCTGTCATGTTGTAGGTTTTGCGCTTTTTCAAATTCTCAAAACCACGGCGAGCATAAAAACCTATTGAAAATCTTTAACTCCACAAACGTGTATGTGGGTTATGGATGTATGTTTTTTTAATCTCAAAAAACACAACAATAAAATCAAATCTCCAATGAAAAACACCTAACGTCTAACATCTTTTGCATAATTTTCAAAAATGCAAAAAGCCAAACGACAGTCATCACTCTTGCACTTCACGTTCACGTTTAAGGTGCTTAATTTTTTTAGTATACCGCCACCAAAGCCCTAAAAACATGATAGACATAGAAAAAAGCATTCCCAGTGGCACTACATTGACAAACATGTATCGAGATCCATTTTCCAAAGTGGATACAACCGAGCCAATCAGTGAAAAACTAACAGATAGTTCAACATAACCGAGTACAAGCCATAGATTGGAAATTCTCTGGTAATGTTTAATTCGGGAATCCAAGTCGCTGTATATTTTAAAGGTTCCATCTGTGGCTTTCTTTCTAAAGTATGCCCATGTGTAGTAGGTGTCAACATGTTCTACACAGTTTTCTTCCATAAACTGAATATATTTTCTGCTTTCAGGATGATTAACATTGTGCTCTAACATTTCAATGCGATAAATATATTCGCTAGGTGCGCAGTCCTCAAAGGTATAACAGCACCAGCTATAACCTGTCATTGCAAATCCTTTTGCTGCCATTTCATTTAGCCATTTTTCCTCTTTTTCATGATCCCAAAATGTCTTCCAAATTTTTGCTTTCATTATTGTGAACTCTCCAGATTATTTTTACCATTAATGAGTAATTCTTCTAACCGCGCAAGTTCGTGTTGAAGAATCTTACGGCCTAAGCTGGTGGTGATGTATTCTTTTTTGCGAGAACCGCTATCACTCGTCACAGTTTGGATCCATTGTTTTTCCAGTAAAGTGTTAATTGCGCCATATAGTGTTCCCGCTCCAAGAACTACTCGACCGTTGGTTAATTTATCGATATGTTG
>JAITMO010000220.1 GCA_031277345.1 Candidatus Bathycorpusculum soli | reverse complement strand
CAGCAAAAAGTTTTCAGTCGAGCCTGCAACTTTAACATCAAACGCTTATGCTACCTTAACCATCTTGAAGGCATAAATGCAAAAAAACCTAGCACAAACAATATTGTCCCAAAACCGGTCAAACTGTTAGTAGTCATGGTGGTCGGTATTGTCATCATGTGCGTGGTTTGCTTGAGGATGTTGCTCATGTAAAGTTGGTGCGTAGTGTTATTATTGTAAAAGAAACCGATTTGGAAAAGGTACTGCGGTTCTTAGAGAAATATGATGCAGAGGTTTACACGCGAGATATCCTGCTAACGCCTGAAGATGAAAGAACTCTAAACAAAGAAACCGAATAATTTTGTCCCAAAGCCCCAAGTTTAAAATAGTTTTTAGTTTATACCTGATTATTTTCGTGTTATATGCTTTTAATTAACAGAGTATGTGGCGTAACTTTTTGTTAATTACGTTTTTTATTTATCGAAAACATTATTTTTGTCTGTTACTTAACTGGGTTTATGCTTATATCATCTGATGTGAAGCGAAGAATTATTGGTGTTATGACTCTGATTGTTATTTTTATTATTCTTGGGGCTTTATTTCTTCGTGAACAACCTATGTCTCCTGAATTAAGAGATTATAATATTCAGGCGCAAAAGATTTTTGAGAATGCTAAAATTCAGTTTGAAAATATGCGTAATGTTATTTTGCCTTCAAATATCAAGCTTTTTGTTTATACTAAACAGCAGGCGGTAGACCGGTGGGGTAAAGCTTTTTCTAGTTTGGGCACAGATAGTGTTGAGCATCAAGAAAATATTTATAAAAGCTTATTTCTGATGGCAGAAGAGGAAAGTCTTAGTAGCGCTGTTTCTGAGTGGGTCTCCAGTTGGACGGCTGTGACTGTAGGTAATGAGATTTATGTGATTTATGAAAATTTTTGGCCATGGGACATACTTAACGCAGAAGCTACTCTAATACATGAACTTACACATGTTTGGCAATCTGGGCTTTCGAGTCCAGATAACTATGACATGAACTTGGCCTATAATGCCCTAATAGAAGGCGATGCTTCATACATGGCAGACTACTATATAACACGACATAACACTGTGCACTTAGACTCTAAACACATTAATGATGATACTTTTCCTCTTTTACCTAGTTTTTTATGGTCGAGTTCTATTTATCCAAATGTTCCAAATACCTTTACTGAATTAAATCGATTCCCATATGTTTATGGCAAAATATTTGTATCCACACTTTTTGACAACGGCAACTGGGATCGTGTAAACCGTTGTTACACACAAAAAACTGCTCCAAGTACCACTACACAGATTCTTCACCCTGACAAATATTTTACAGGTGAAATAGCAAAAAATACCTTCGCACCAACACCTATATGTGGTAACTGGACACTAATAAATAGTAAATATGGTTCTTCAGATACTTACGGTGAATACTTTATCTATGTTATGTTAAACAATTGGCTTAGCAACGTCTCCGCACAAAACGCGTCATCAGGTTGGAGTGGCGATAGCTTTGTTTATTATGAGAACAATCAAGATTTCTTACTTGTCTGGGATATTAACTGGAGTAGCCTTCAAGATGCTTCAGAGTTCAACCAAGCATTCAAAAACATGCTAAACCTCACCTCTGCAAAAATTCAAAACGATAACAATAATGTATGGTTTACAAACGGTAGATATCTTACTGTAACTTGTGACCCAACCACCACAACAACTTTGATTCTCTGCTCAACCATCCAAACTGCCGTTGACCCCATATTTTTTATTTAATCCGCCTCGTTTGGTGTGTGAGTTTGTGATGTTTCTTCTGTTTTATCAAGACTTACATTTAGCGGGTTTACTTTTGCCCAGCCAGTTTTTGGATCTGCAGACTGTTTGTCCGGCAAATTTGAATTTTAATGCGTCATCATAGGGGCACATTTCTACGCAACGTAAACAACCGATACACTGTGTGGTCATAACATCGCCCTCTTTCTTCTCATAGACTTCTGTAACTTGTGTGGGGCAAACCCGTTTGCAGATGCCACATTTAGTGCATTTTTCTTCGTTTTTATCTATACGTACTGCTGTGACCCATTTGAAGGGAGGAACTTTGCTAAACAGACCTAGCAAGCCACCTAGTGGACAGATTCTGCACCAGAAACGCCTTATAAAGAACGCTAACACTGAAACTATGCTAAATATAATTAGATTTACTGACGTGAGATACCACCCCAAATGTGCAAAAGTTCCAGTTCCAGTAAATACCCACTCTGTTTGAAGTACACCTGCCTGATTTTGCATTAACTGGCATAAAGGCTTCATAGGGCACACTGTACAGTATGGAGCAGGAAAGTAATTAGATACTATTCCCCCTGGCTCAGTTCCAGGAATAAGTTGAGTACCTATAATAGCCTCTGAAGCAAAAAGTATACTCATGATAAGTATAAGAGCTATTATAACGTAACTGAGCTGATGGAAAGCCGTGTTAAACCTGTCTGGAAAATTAACATGCTTTATTTTTAATCGCTTTCTAAGATACATTAAAACATCTTGATATAATCCAAAGGGACATACCCAACCACACCAGAACCGACCTAGTAAAAGCGAAGCTACAATTAACACACCTACAACTACTGCTAAACGCGTTACCCCTGAAGTGGTATAATCTACACCCCAGCCACGACTAGTCTCTAAGAATGGATAAATATACACCTGTAAATCCCATAACGCACAGTTTACTGTTCTCCCACATGGATAATAACAAGCAAGAAACGGCGCAGGAAAACCTTCCGGCATAGCAACACCAAAAACATCTGAACCTGCCAAAAATTCATGTACTGCAATTTGTCTAACAGGTCGAGGGAAATTTTGGTGATCAACAAACATGCCTGTAAATATTAGAAATACAAGAACAATTTGAATACATATTCTAAATGAGCTAATTCTATGCGTTCTATTCTTAAAACCCGCTATAGCTGTTATAATTCCAACACAGATTAACAATATAGATGTTACTACAAGTGCATCATTTGGTTTAAATGGATTTACAAAGAAACTCGAATCACCTACGGCTCCAGATGGATCCGTTACTACTGAATACAACCTCTCACTCATATGCCCATGACTTGGAAATATGTTCCAATATCCGCCCATATCTAGTTCTTGAACTGAAATAAATTCGCCTGTTTCTGGATCAGCAGGCACGTATACCTCTATCCAACTATAGTCCGGTCTAACATAGCATACTCTGACGCTGGCATTTTGTTCTGGAGGAGAAATTCGCCCTGTTACCGTAACGGCTTCGCCAAGCATTACCTCCATTTTATCTATGAACGCTGTTACGTGGGGCCCATGACAGGGAAGCGGTGTGGCGTCTGGATTTTGGAGATTTGGTATGTGGGCTGATTGTAACAATTCAGAGTTTATTGAGTTGCTAAATAGATTTTGTTGAATCCATTCATCAGTGGGTATGTTTGGATTTGTATCCTGAGCCGATGTTATGGCTATTGATAGTAAACCAGAAGATGCAACAATAAGCATTATTGCAATCGATAAAAGAATGCGCTGTGATTGTTTACGCCTTACATGGCTTCTATGTTTATGCTTGCTTATCACAGGATAACCTATCAAAGTTAACCTTGTTTGTCTTAAAAGTTTTTCCTATATCACCTGTTAAGTGGCTGTTTACATTTAAAGACCTATAGTTTTGTAGAAATGTTGAGTTTGGTATTCTTTGATAAGATTGAATTTATTTGAAGTGTATCTGAAAAATTTCGGCAGTGTTCGATATTGGTTTATGTTGTTAGTGGGCGTTTGAAGATTTTCAGATCATGTATCAAAATGATTGACAATTAAATTCCAATACGTTTATGAGCAAACCAAACATAGCTTTATGCATCTCCAGAATTTACGTAAGGGTCAACAAGTTCGTCGCTCACGATTTTTGGGAGTTTTATTGTTACATATTCTAATTTATTACTCATGTATTACTCAATCAATACTGTATAGCAGCTTAACTTTTTATAGTTTATGGTGTATTGTTGTGGTGTTGTGAAGTGAATGGAGCCTTTATCGTTACGTGATCGAGAGACAATTGTTAAGCATAAACAGGCTGGCAAGTCA
>JAITMO010000167.1 GCA_031277345.1 Candidatus Bathycorpusculum soli | reverse complement strand
GATTGTAGGCGGTGGTATACGAACCCGTGAACAAGCCGTAGCAGTCGCCCACGCAGGTGCCGACATTATTGTGACAGGCAACCTTATTGAAGTATCCGATAACAAACAGCGTATCACCGAAATCATTGCAGGTCTTAAACAAAACAAATAACTAAAATAACTTTTTTAGAAAAACCAAAATACCTACTACTAATATTTATCCACTTGTAGGCTAGAGGGAAGATGATTTGAGCAGTAACATAAGTCAAAGCTACCAAAATTACATTGATGAACTGAGACGACAGTTAAAAGAGTTATACACAATTAGTGATAACGCTAGAGCTAAAGGACTAGATCCTGCCATAAAAACAGAATGTATTGAAGCCCAAGACATTGCTGATTTAGTTGAAGGGTTAGTCGGGCCAAAAGGCGTTGCTTTAAGCATACGTAAATTAAGTAGACAAATATCCCGCGAAGAAATAGCTTTCAAAGTCGCACAAGAGATAGCTCAAGGTAAATTCATTACAATAGGTGAGGAACCAACCCCTGAAAAACTGGCTGAACAAGCTATTCGAACAGCGCTTGCAATTTTTACTGAAGGTTTAACCGCTGCCCCTATTCAAGGCATTGCACAAGTTAAAATAAAAAAAAATGCCGATCAAACTCGGTATCTAGCAATCTATTTTGCTGGACCAATCCGCTCAGCAGGAGGCACCGATCAAGCTTTAACACTAGTTGTAGGTGACTATGTACGTCGAGAATTAGGATTAGACCAATATAGACCTACTGAAGAAGAAATTGCTCGATTTATTGAAGAACTACGACTTTATGAACGATCTGTAGGACGTTTCCAATATCACATTCCAGACGAAGAACTATACAAGGTCTTAACTAGTGTACCAGTCGAATGCACAGGCACAGAATCAGACCCCGTTGAAGTTTCTTCCTATCGTAACTTGGAACGTGTAGAAACTAACCGTGTTAGAGGAGGCGCATTAAGAGTAATTAACGATGGCATTATTGGTCGTGCCCAGAAGGTATTTGTAATAATTGATAAACTGGGGTTCCAAGGTTGGGATTGGTTAAAAAACTTCAAAAAAAAAGCTGAGAAAAAAACTGGCGGTTTCATGGATGATGTTATTGCTGGACGGCCCATTTTTGCTTTTCCGTCAACACGTGGCGGGTTTCGACTTAGATATGGCCGTTCCCGTAATACTGGGCTTTCAGCTGTTGGTATTCATCCCGCTACGATGCTCGTGGTTGAAAGCTTTTTGGCCGCGGGTACCCAGATGCGTTTGGAACTTCCTGGAAAAGGCGGGGTTACCTTGCCTGTGGACAGTCTTGAAAAACCTGTTGTCCTGCTTAAAGACAACTCTGTTGTACGAGTATCACTTGAAAACTTTTATGAGATTAAAGGTAACATTCAAAAAATTCTCTTTCTCGGTGATATTTTGATTGATTTTGGTGATTTTCTCTACTGTAACAAAGCATTATTACCCTCAGGTTACGTTGAAGAATGGTGGATTAAAGATTTAAAAAATGCCATTGCAACAAAGTTTAGTGGTGATAACCAGAAAGCAGCTGAAGCCTGTTGCCTCCCAGTAAATCATCTTGAAAGTTTTCTTGCTGATCCCTTCAAAAATAAACCTACGCTTAAACAAGCCTTTATTATTAGCAAAAACTTGACTGTACCTTTAGCACCTAATTGCACTCTTTTCTGGTCTAGTCTTTCCACAATACAAGAAGTTACTTCTCTAAGAAGCTGGTTAACTGCTTCTGAAATATTTTTTGATGATGAGTTTGTATGTAACATAACAGGTGTTTATAGTGATGAAATTGTAAAGTTACTTAGAAAAATTTTATTACCTCACCGAATTATTGAAGGTAAAATTGTGATTGATTGTGAGGATGCTGCTGTTTTTGGTTTTTCTCTTGGTTTTGGTCCATCGCGATTACACGAGTCTGTGCAGGTTGATTCTGTACTGGATTTGTTGACTATACTTAGTGGTGTGCAAATTAGAGATAAAGCTCCAAGTTACGTGGGTGGGCGTATGGGTCGACCTGAAAAAGCTAAACATCGTGAAATGAGGCCTCTTGTTCATGTGTTGTTTCCTGTGGGATTAGCTGGAGGTGTTCATAGAGATTTTGTTGAGGCTGGCAAAAAAGGTCCTGTGTTTGTTGAAATAGCTAAACGTAAATGCCCTCAATGTGCCTCTTATACGGTAAAGGTTCAATGTCCCATTTGTGGTTGTGCTACTGTTGCGGAAAATTCGTGCCCCCGTTGTGGTAAAGTTCTAAAGGGTGATTATTGTGGCACATGTAAATCTAAATCCGTCATGTATTCTAGACATCCTGTTAATTTTAAGGAATTGCTTGAATCTGCTTGTTCATCTTTGGGTGTTTCTGTTCCAAAGATGCTTCGTGGTGTTAAAGGGTTAACTAATGAGGATAAAACGCCTGAGTTTATCGAAAAAGGGATTTTACGCGCTAAATATAATGTGTCTACCTATAAAGATGGTACAATTCGTTTTGATGGCACTAATGCACCTTTGACGCACATAACACCAGATGAAATAGGGGTTTCTGTTGAAAAATTGCGTTCCATCGGTTATGCCTATGACATTTATGGAAAAAAACTATCTAACTCTGATCAGATTCTGGAGTTAAAGTTTCAGGATGTTGTTATTCCTTGGAAAGCAGGTGAATACTTTATTCAGATAGCCCGATTTATTGATGATTTACTTGAACGTGTCTACAAGTTACCTCGCTTCTATAACATTCAAAAGACTGAAGATCTTGTTGGGCAATTACTTTTTGGTTTAGCTCCTCACACATGCGCGTGTGTTCTTGGACGTGTAGTCGGTTACACTGATCGTAACTTGATTTATGCCCATCCAGTTTGGCATTCTGCTAAACGACGAGATTGTGATGGTGATGAGGACGCTATTATGTTAGCTCTTGATACGTTAATTAATTTTTCACGACGGTATCTGCCTGCTCAAATTGGTGGAATCATGGATGCTCCTATTTTGATGATTCCTTTTGTTAATACCGAAGAAGTTCAGCGACAAGCACATGATTTTGATGTAAGTGCCTCTTATCCTTTGGAATTTTACCAAAAATCTTTGCAAAAAGCTGAAGCTAGACCAGTAAGCTTCTTTATGGACACCATTAGTCACAGACTTGGTACTGACGCACAGTTTGAAGGCTTTATGTTCACTACTCCTACTACAGATATTAATCTAGGTAATGCGCAAAGCTCATATAAAGACCTCAAAACGATGATTGATAAACTTAATATGCAGTTAAGTCTTGGTGAACAGATAGAGGCTGTTGATGCTAAACGTGTTGCGCTTAAAGTTATTAACACTCACTTTATGCGTGACATTGCTGGAAATTTACGTGCCTTCTCAACTCAGTCTTTTAGATGTAAAAAATGTAACAAAAAATTTCGTCGTTTACCTTTGATTGGGCACTGCCCTTTTTGTCGTGGAAGTTTAACTCTTACGGTGTATCGAGGTAACATTGAAAAATACATAACAGTTGCTCAACACTTAGTGGATACATATGGATTGCCAAAATATTACACTCAACGTTTGACTCTAATTAAAGAAGAGCTTTCTTTAATGTTTGATAATAAAAAAGCAAAACAATATACCCTTTTTGATTTTAGTTAGCTTTTTACGCTTTATAAACAATACACATTAATGATGGATGACGAAATATGTATATAGTATGTTTCATCCAAATGCATGCTTAAAAAAAGTACGTAACGTACAATGTGGTCTTAAGGCAAGAACAAAACTCTTAACACTTCTTGATAAACAATATTGTAGTGCAAGCGAATTAGTCAATAAGACAGGTCTAACATATAATGTTGTACTGTATCATCTACGATTGTTATGCCGTGAAGGTATTGTTGAACACAGAGGTCACAGAAGATACATTTGGTTGCCTGCCGATGTTGGACAGACACGTTTGGCTTGATTTAAACAGTTAAGAACAAAATATTTGTTTTTTCGCACAACATTAATAATCTACAAGAAAATATGATCCTGTTTAACTAATAATGGTGATGTTAATGAGCCGAAAAAAGAAAGATGCCGGTCCAATGCCGGCTGCAAGTGCTGGTTTACTTAGATTTTTTGAAGAAGAAACTGAAGGCATTAAAATTAGGCCTGAACTCTTAGTAGCTCTTTCTATTACTTTAATTGTTGCGTCTGTTCTGGCAAAAGTTTTCTTCTAAGTTAGTTTAAATCAGTAAATACTTTTTTTAACTTTTTATCTGTGTCTATTTTGTACTTGTTGTAAAACTTCGATTCTTTGTACAGAATTTAGATTTAGATACAAATCGCCTGCATCTTCCCTACTGACAATTTGTGGAATCGGTTGTGCCAATGTTGAACGTAAAATTATAACCTCTACTTCTGATATCCATATCCCTGCAGGTTCTTGAGTCACAGCTTCTAAAGCACCCTCAAAACCATAGACTGAATCCATTAGTACTCTAATTTTCTTGCCAACGTTCCTTTCAAGCATATGAAATATGGACGGAGGCAAATCTTGCGTTGGCATAGGCTTTGCAGAATTAATACTTGTTCTTTTGAGGATAAAACATTTCTCCTTAACAGAATGCCTTTATTGATGTTGTTTAGATACTCTTCGAGTTTAGGATGTTGATACTTTTTGAGCTTTTGCTGTCAAAAATTGTTTTGCATGTTTGCTTGAAAGCATGTGTTTTTGTAATTATTGTTAATATTTTCTCCTTAGATTAAGCTACATTTTAATAGCTACGGTACGTAAAACTATTTGAGATGTTTAACACGGTGGAGAACTCTAATACTCACTTAAACGATTCTATGGATGGTGCCTTAAAACACTACTCATCACTGTTCTCTTTGCCCTCGTACAAACTGGCGGTCTTAATTACAGCTGTACTTTGTATTAGTATAATTGGGTTATCATCGTATGTTTTGTTTTCTACACCTCAGATCTTAAATAGTTTACTTCTTGGTATAACACTGTTTGTTACAACAGCTATTATTGATGTTGTTATAAGTAAATTAGTCTTAAAAGATCAGCTTCACACTTTACGCAGAACTGCTGTACTGTCGTGTTTTTGTTGGACCTTTTGGACGCTATTTCTTATTATAGGTATAGTTTTTGGATTACACTTTAATACCATTTGGTGGTTCAAATTATCTCTGTTAGGCTTTGGTGCAGTTTTAACTCTGCGTTTTATTGTCATACTTGCCACTTCTTCATCCGGTTTTGTACGACAGTGCATATCTGTCTTACTTTGGCCGTATCTTTGTGTTAGTACATTTCTATGTTTCTGGTCAAACGTAACAGGTAGTCCGTTAACCTCTTTTTTATATTACCTCATATTTGTTCCAATAATCGCGTATGTTTCTGTCTTCATATTTCTAAAATCATTAGATAAAATTGGTAGCAAACTCAATGGAGTCCCCGTATTACCCTTGTTTAAAGCTTTCATGCTTAACTGGGTTATTGCCGCAAATGAGCCTCTTGAAGAACACTTGGAAAAAATGGGTGAAAATGCTGATATAGATGTTACAATATTGCGCTTTGATGCTTCTAAACATAAAGCTGCAATAATAGTACCTCTTGTACATCCTGGACCATTTAAAAACATAGGCAGTAGTCTTTTACCCTCTTTGCTTAAAAAACACTTTGAAGAAGCATACGGATGCCAAACCTGTACGCCCCTTGGTATTTTAGGTCACGAACTTGACTTAGCCTCTCAAACACAAAACTACAAAGTTATAACTCAGATTATTGACACAAAATTTGAAACAACAGAAACTTTAGCAACCCCTTTTATCCAAGTTTCTGAGGGATATGCTACCGTATCATGCCAAGTTTTTGGTCACACGGCCTTTCTTTCTTTCACTCTTTCGCCAAAAACAACTGAAGATCTTCCACAAGAACTTGGACAAGCCGTTCAAAGAGAAGCTCAGAAGTATGGATTAACTTGTACAATTACAGTTAACTGTCATAACAGTTTAACTGATGTAATTGATACAGTTGGACATTTGGCTGATTTTGAGCTCGCTGCTTTTAAGTGTCTTCAAAAAGTTGCTTCTCTGCAAAAAAAGCCTTTCAAAGTTGGTTCCTCGACAGTTTATCCAGATTTCACACTTAAAGAAGGTATGGGAACAGGTGGTATAACCGCAATAATTGTTCAAGTTGATGACCAAAAAACTGCTTACGTCTTTATAGACGGCAACAACATGATTTCTGGATTGAGGGAGAAACTTCTCTTAACCATAAACGCTTCTGGATTTGATGCAAGTGAAGTTTTCACAACCGACACTCATGCTGTAAGTGCACTTGTGCCTGGTAGAAGGGGGTATCACCCCGTAGGTGAAGTCATGGACCAAGACAAATTAACACGCTACATTATACAGGTAACAAAAGAAGCCGTAGCTAACTTGGAACCAGCTAAAATAGGCTGTAAAAGTCTAACAGTCCCACAAGTTCGTGTTATTGGTGGATCACGTATAGCCTCTCTATCACTACTCATAGACAAAACAATTGTGAAAGCAAAACAAATTGTTATTCCAGTATTCCTAACAGAAGGTTTACTACTATCGCTACTTTTAGCACTGCTTTAAAAAACATTTAGCCTTACCTTTTTCTTGTGGTTCTTTTAGGTTTTCTTTTAAGTGCTGTTCCACAAATTTGACAAACACTAAATAGACTGTTAATAGGATATTCTCGATAGCATGCAGGGCAATAACGAATCCATTCTAGAAGACGGCGGATGCCAAAAGTTGTAAGCGCATAAAAGTCGATACCATTCTGTTTAGCAACATTTTGAATAGAATAGTCATCAGTTATGATTTCTGGATGTTTACCTTGAATTTTTAATTCTACTGCTAGTGAAAGAAGTTGTTTGTCTGTTTCAGAGAGGAGATACGCATCTCCTACCTTGCTTGCGGACAATCTGATTACGTTTGAAAATTTTTCTTTAGGTATTTTAATTTTTACTTTACCGCTCGCAACGGCGGCGTTAAACCGTACTAACGCCATTGACTCCGATTTTATTTCGTCACACACTTTTGGAACAGTTACTTGCTCTTCACAAAGTGAAAAAGGATCAAATCCTGCCAAGAATGCTGATGTATCTAACACAATAGTTTTTTTCTGTGCCGTATTAGGTATCTGTATTTTTTGTCATCTCGGGCCTTGGAATAATAGTCTACAACTTAAACGTTCATAAAAGTCATTTTCAAATCTGATAAAGCTTGAAACATTTTTTGATTTTGTAATTTTTACAGTAAGTTCTTTCTCACTTTTCATGTAATGATAGTTGCCGTCAATCATTATGAGCATTGATTTTGGTCTAATGACATTTAACGTAATTTCAGACTCTGTAGGAAAAACAAGTGATTTAAACACTGTTAATGAGCATATTGGTGTGACTAAAATTGCATCTATCCCTTTATCAAGTACTGGACCTCCTGCTGAAAGTGAATATCCTGTAGCGCCTGTTTGCGTTGCAACAATTAATCCGTCCGCTTGACATTTCATGATTGCTTTTCCATCTTTGCAAATTTCTGTGTAGAGAATTTTTAGAGGTTCACCAGATGAAATTACAACGTCATTTAATGCGTCTGGTAATGTTTCATTATCTACTTTAGCTGAGAGTTTGCTACATTTTTCAACTTTAAAGTCACCTTTAAGAATTCTGTCAACTGCTTGAAATGTTTCGTTAGGTTCAACTTCTGTTAAGAATCCTCTTGCACCCATATTTATGCCTAAGATGGGTGGTTCTGGTTTTGGACTGTTTAGGCATGCACGTAGAATCGTGCCGTCTCCACCAATAGTAATTATAAAATCTGTTTTCATTTTTTTAAGTGGCACTACTTCTGCGGAGACTTCTATTTTGTCCGCCAATGTGTCTTCAATGAAAACATTTATACCTCTATCGTTTAGATGAGATACTAGTTCTTTTGTTAATTGTAGAGCGTTCTCTCTATCGTAACGAGCGACTATTCCTGCGCTTTTAAACACAATGTCACCGTTCAGGGTTAATATCGTGACCTTAAGCTATATATGGGTGTTGTTGAGTTTTTTGCATTAATAGAAAAGAAATTATGGTGAGCGAATGAGCAGACCAGTTGATGTAGGAGAACTTCGTGTCGGTGGTTACATGATGATTGATGGAGAGCCATGTCGCATTGTAGACATTGCAAAATCTAAACCTGGAAAACACGGCGCAGCAAAAGCAAGAATTGTCGCTATAGGTGTTTTTGATAACCAAAAAAGACAATTCGTAAAACCAGTTGATGGGAGCGCTGAAATTCCAATTATTGATAAACGTCCAGGCCAAATCTTTGCAGTTAACCCTAGTGGCGTACAAATCATGGATTTAGAAACATATGAGTATATTGATGCTCAATTTCCAGAGGAAGAAGACCTAAAAGAAAAATTAGTTGCCGGCGCAGAAATTGAATATTGGAAAATTTTGGGTAAAATCAAAATAAGCAGAGTAAAATAGTTCTACTCTGACCCAAATTATTTTTTAGTATTTTTGATTGTTAACGCATTTATATAATTGAGTTGTCCTTCTTTTTGAAGGGCAGCGACCTTCAAAATCACCATCAAAAACATCATTGCTGCTTACACAAAACTAGGAACAAATCAAAGTCATGAATCCAAACCTCTCACAATACAAGATCGATGAAGTAGAAAAAATGCTACACTGCAGAGATCCCAAGATACGGCTTTTTAAC
>JAITMO010000163.1 GCA_031277345.1 Candidatus Bathycorpusculum soli | reverse complement strand
GGTACAAGGCCAAGCCGGAAACATGTTTGTTCACGCAATCAGAGACTCAAAACTCTCCACTAGACGCTTACTGAGGAGAATTAACACGAAATAACGTAAAAACGCAAAGTATCAGTTAGAAAACCTAACACCACACCTAACAAGCCTGCCACACCAAGAACACAAAAACAAATACCTACACTCAATACATTACGCATTACACTTACCAGACACTACAACACTTTCAGAAATATAATTCTTATAAGCAATATTTTCATCACAATAAACAATACTGACACGAAAAAAGAGAAACAAACAAAGAGCGCAACTCTTCAAGACACTTATTATGCTCATATGTACCAAAACAATACGCTAATGAACCACCAGTATTGTAATCTATTCCACCAAAACCAGACACTGATGAGGCCTTATCTGAAACATAATCACATTTCATCAAACTCTGCCTCAGCCACTAAAACCTAATTGGATAAAGCAAATTTTACCATAATTCGCTTACCTTTAAGTTACGTATGTAGTTATAGTTTACTTGCTAGGTCCATTTTTTTGTTTTTTAAAATGGGTGTTACTGTGTCTTTAGAAATGCCTAGTATTCGTCCTGTGGCTCGTGTTCCTGTGCCGTTAACGGTCATTTTTAAAACCTGTTCTCGAACCTCTGGCTTGCAGGCTTTGTAGACATAGTTTTCTATAAAGTTGCGGTGTTTGCACTCTTTATTGTTGCAGTTATAGACTTGTTTGCCTGTTTTATTATGACCATTCTTTGACACCTTATCACTACCACAAAATGGGCATTTTACAATAATAGTTTTTGATACCCTAAACAACAACTATACAACAACTACACACCAAACACACTAAAATATTTTATGACATGACCTAAAATCACTGCAAACGGCGCAAAATATGACCTTAAGCTTGATGGTGATATTGTTGGTAGTCTGGTTTTCAATAAAAATAGTCCACACATTGAAATTGTTATAACAAGCAATGTTGCAGTTAATGTTTTATGGAATTGCGCATCAAAATACGCAAGCTGCGCCCTTAACGGCGCAGGTATCTATAAAATACCTCATTTAGTTCAAGACAATGGTAAAACTCAAAATTTCAACGCTATATGGATAGCAGATGTGAAACAAATTGATGGTGAGATTGGTAGCTACCAGAATATTTCTGTACATGATGCAAAACAATTGATTGATAACACTCAAAATATTGTGCTTCTAGATGTTAGAAATCAAAGCGAGTATGACTTAGGGCACCTCTATGATGCGCAATTAATACCTTTATATTCACTTGAAAATCGTACACTTCCAATGGAGTTAGAGCCGCCACCAGTAGATGATGCGTTTATGTTTGGCGTGTATCAAGCGATGTTAAATAGTTTTCACCTGTCTGCACATGTCAATGATCCAATAATAGTGTATTGTAAGGCGGGTTATAGAAGTGCATCTGCGTGTGAATTATTGGTTGAACAAGGTTACACCCAAGTCTACAATGTGGTAGGTGGCATAACTGAGTGGATGAAAGCTGATTACCCTACATTTACTCCAAGGCATCATGTGGATGTAGCGGTAGTTGATGGAGAAACGATAATCGATATAGAGCCGTGGCTTTTATACACCGCTGACTGTATTCCTTGCCAAGACCTACTTGAAAATGAACCGACCGCTACAACTCCTGTAAATATCACTGATACAATTATTCAGCAAAGTGGAAATTCTACGCTCACACATTCTGCATTGGAAATAGATGGAACTATTCTAGAGCTACTAACGGAGAATACTGTAGTATGGCAACAAAATGAAACCAGTCTTGACTTTAATAGAACAATGTCTTTATCTTCACGTATATCGTCAACTCCAGAGGGTAAAACTTTGCAAGCTTTTGAGTTATACGTTCAGGTTCAGCATAATGACTATCTTATTACGATAAGTACCTTTCTGCAAGTTTTAGATGACTTAACCTATAATCAGTCAACTACTTACATGGAGTATTTGCCTGCTGGTGCTAAACCATTTACAACAGTTGAGGTGGTTGAGTTTACTACTGCTGTGTCTTTATCAGGTTTGTTTAAAAGTTTGGCTGAAACAGTTGATGCTCTTGGTTATGGTTATGAAGTAAGTGAAGACGATAGTTTACAGGTGTTTGCTGAACGTTATTATACTTTGGCTGATGAAGTTCAGTTATTGTCCCATACAGTTGAAACGGTGCTGTCAAGTTATGATAAGCTTATCTTGTTTAATATGGCGGTTATTGAAGATGGTTGGGGTGATGTGTGTGATATTTTGTGTCCTCTTGCTATATTAGTGGGTTGTGTTGCTGCTTGCTACTTCTCAGGGGGTGCGCTCTGCACGTTTTGTATACTATTTGACTACGAACTAGGCAATTGGTTGTACGCTTCTTTGTGCAGCTATAACTATTGCTGAAGATCCGAGTGTTTTTAATCCTACGCCTCTGTGGGTTAATAGTATTCGAACTTCATCATGGTCTGGAAATTTAGGTCGTGTTTGGAATGACTATTACCTTTGTGGAAGTTATGGTGATGGTTATCTTGCTCAGATATATGCTGGAGATCCGTTCAATCAGGCAGTAATTGTTGGTGTTATGAATGCTCCTGCGAGTGGTAATATACGGTTGTATGGTTATTCTTATCCGGGCTACTATACTGATTATCAAATTTGTGTGTCAAATGATGGTACAAACTGGGGAAACAGTCCTGTTTATGCAGGTTGGATCTATGATTCTACAACTACATCGCGGGAAATTTATGGTGGTTATTCAGGTTCTAGCTTTAGGTACATATCTATAGTTTGCTATAACACTGGCTTTAGTTGTAATTTGTTTGTTGACTGCGTTTCCACTTCATACTAAACAGTTAAAAGCTGTCCCTTTTTATTTTTTAGTAAGATGTTGTTTTTGGTTAGTTGAACCATTTTGGTTTTTTAAAGTTATTTTTTTTGCCGATATAGTATCCTGTAAGGCAACCAATAACAGTGGCACTGATAAGGTAACAAAAAAAGAATACAATATTGGATGATGTGGCTTGAAGTAAATTTGGGCCGTCTATGGAAACAGAAATTACACTTGTAATTGTAGTTCCAAGAAATATAATTATTAAACCTGCTATGCCGCCGTATATAATGTAGAGGCCAGTGAACTTTCTGTCTGTTATCAATTTAGGTGTTAAAGGTTTGACCTCAAGCCTATATGCTACACAAGTTGCTATTATTGTGCCGATAAACCATCCAATGCTTATGCGTAGATTTCTGGCATCTATGTATCCTTGAGAATAAAGAACAATAGTAACCGTTATGATTGTAATTTGAATTAGGCTAATTGCATGTAAGATTTTTTTGTTATTTTTTTTAAGTGTTTTTTGTTTGGGGAGTTCTTCTGTTAGGATTTTTAAGGCTGTTTGTCCTTTTTCGGTGAGTATGTATTGGTCTTCTGTGTTTTTGGTTAGCAGGTTGTTAAGGCTTTTTAGATGATAGTTCAACATTCTTTCGCTTATGGTTTCAGTTTTTTCCATTAAATTAGTGTAGTTTAGGCTGCCGTGTTCATTTGTTAGTGTTAAAATTTTTTGGTTTGTTTCATCTTTTAGAATTTTGTAGAGTTGTTTGGTCTCCTTATCCATATGTTGGTGTAGTGTGTGGTTTTATTTTAGGGTTTCTTTAGTTTTAATTGGTTTTAGGTTAAAGTTATTTTGTGTTGTTTTGTTATGGGTGTTTGTTGTGTGTTTTGTTTTTGGTTTGATTTTTTAGTGGGTTGTGGTTTATTTTGTGATGTTTTATTTTTTGTGTGTTTTTGGGTGTTGTTTGAGAGTTTTTGTTTTATTTGTTTTGGGTGGTTTTTTGTTGTTAACGCATTTATATGTTTGAGTTGTCCTTCTTTTTGAAGGGCAACGACCTTTAAAATTACCATCAAAAACATCATGCTGCTTACACAAAACTAGGAACAAATCAAAGTCATGAATCCAAACCTCTCACAATACAAGATCGATGAAGTAGAAAAAATGCTACACTGCAGAGATCCCAAGATACGGCTTTTTAAC
>JAITMO010000156.1 GCA_031277345.1 Candidatus Bathycorpusculum soli | reverse complement strand
CATAAGCACAATACAACTCTCTCTTTAAGATCATTAAAAACCCGCGTAATATCATCTTTATTATCCATGTTAACAGTTGGATTAATATATATTATTACCCTTAATAAATGGTGAACCAGCTGGCACATCCGAAAACATTACAACAACATTACCACACGAGTTTCGCACTTAGTGCTTTATGACGGAAGCCAAAGCAAGGCTAATAGCAGGTTTAATAATTGGTGATGTCATAAAGCATTTTAGTTTGGATTGTGCATAATTCAGACTGCACAAAAACAAAAATAATTTTATAACGTATAGAACTTAATTTTCGATAAAAATTCAGATTATTTTTTCAGATTCACCCCAAAAACACCAAAACAGACAAAAAACCCCGCCTCAAACAAACACGGCAAGACGCATAATTCTCATACACTCGATGCGGTCCACCACTATACTTGCTTATACGTTTAAACTGCAACTGTTGCTCACACGGACAAACATAACAATCAAGCAATTTATCATAAGTAAACCGCTCAAAACTAAATTCCTCACTCTTCTTAGACCCACCCGTCTTAGGCTTAGCCACCAAACACTTTACTCCACCCTGCTCACAAACAGCAATATCCTCTCCATTATAAAACTCCTTATCAGCCAAATGAACAAACTCTTCAACATCCATAACCTTCTGAGCTTTTTTTGACATACTCTGCAGTGTACCATAATCATTGGCTTTGTTTGCTTGCTTCAAAATCCACAACAAGTTTATGCTTCAAAATCCACGATGGTTATAACATTATAGCATACATCAAGGGGTTTGGCATCTCCACCACTACACATTAAGCGTGAGTCGGAATCAACGGTTGAGACTTCGCCTTCTTTTTCTGCCTGAGTTAAGAGTTTTTATAGGTCTACTTTTTTGTCTTTGAGTTTTAATAACAATTCTTGGCATTTTTGAATGTTGGGTAGGTTTGTTTCTGTTTCTTCTTTGTCGTTTTTCTCTATCGCGTTTAGGTGAGCTGTTATTTGTTTGTCAATGTTGGCTATTTTTTCTTCGAGTGTGGTGGGGTTGTGGTTGTTTTTTCGGGCGTTGTTGGTGCGAAAATTTGGTGTTATCAGTTGTTTCTGTTTCTTTACCGTAAAGACCTGCGTTGTTTAGCATTAATGCAAAAGCTCGAAACATTTGTTTTAGGGCTACTGCGTTGTCGGAGCGGAAGTTTGCTATTGTTTTGTCATAGGGGGTTGTTTGTTTGTTAGCCACATGATTTCTAGGTTTTTGGTGGTTTCTGCTTGGAGGCTTCGGCTGGATCTTGTGCGGTGTAGGTTTCTGTATAGGTAAAGGTTTAGCATTATGCGTGGGTCGTATGGGCGGTTGTCTGTTTGTTTGGGGTTTGCGTGTTTGTAGCCTATTTTTTGCATTTCTAGGGTTTGTGTGAAGGTGTGTATTATTCGGCGGGTGTTGTTTTGTGGTATGCAGTGGTCCAGACTTTTTGGTGTTAGTTTTATTTGTTGTTTGTTAAATTCTTCTTTATAATGCATAATGTTAAACAACTCTGATATTTGTTTGTTTTGTCTTGTATTTATAGTTGCTGTTGTTGAAAAATACCCATACTGTGGCAACGATAAACCATCAAAATTTAAATACTACACATAATATTACATTATGGTGTTAAATATGGAGAGAATAGAAAATAATGTTTGGTTAGATCCTTTAGATAAAATATTAAATATAAGAAGATGGCCTGGATATATGCCAAGAGTTGTTTCTAGGGATACTATTAAGGACTTTATAGCAAAAGAGAGAATACAAGCTTTATCAGTAGAAGTGCAAGCGCAATACCGTCAGGCAGTAATCGATGTATCTGTAGAAAATAATGTTATAGCAAATAAAACAGAGGCAACTAAAATTATTAACGACCAGCTTAGGCCTATTGAAGTAACAACGCCAGCACAGTCGGTTTGGAGACATGGAGGTATGAAAATACCCCATTTACATTGTGACGGAAAAATGTACAAAATTACAAACGATCAATGGAATCGATTTGTAATTACTGCTTTAGATGAACTCCGTAGCAAATTTGCTGACGTTAAAACTATCTCATTTGACAATTTTATGAAAATTGCTGAAGTAGTCGACGAAGAAATTTGACAATCAAAGAAGACAAGTCTTCAGCCTCTTCTTTTTTTATCCCAAAGCAGGTAACTAAATGTACTTTATTTGTTACACAGGAATGTAACTTACGTTGTCAATACTGCTATATAGAAAAGAAAAACGCTACAATGACACTCAATGTTGCTCAAAAAATTATGGATTTCATATTTCAGAAAAATCCAAATGATGGGCAGCTTGAAATAGGTTTCTTTGGCGGTGAACCTCTTCTTGAATTCGAGCAGATAAAGCTAATTGTAGAATTAATCAAAAATCACCCAGTATATAACGAGTCTAAAGTAATTATGTCCATAACAAGTAACGGAACAATTTTTAACAAAGAAATAGCAGACTTCATGTTGTCTAATGGCATAGTTTTCTGTATAAGTTGTGATGGTCCACAAGAAATACAGGACTCTACACGTAAATATAAAAATGGGCAGGGTTCATCTACGGCTGTTGAGAGGACTATTCAAGAGGCGTTACAATATTTTCCGCTTCTCCCAGTAAATGCAGTCTACTCCGATAGAACATTGCAGTATCTACCTCAAACTGTTGATTACCTGATTAATTTAGGTGTAAAAAATATTTATCTTAACCCAGATATATCTGCTAAATGGACCCAGAAGCATGCAGAGCAATTTCCTGAAATATATGGCGTTCTGGCTGAGAAGTATATTCAGTTTTATTTGCAGGGTAAGCCAAAATTCATTAATCTTATAGATAGCAAAATATCCACAATTTTACATGGTGGCTACGGACCCTTTGACAGGTGCAGGATGGGTTCTGGCGAGTTTGCTTTTGGTACAACGGGTAACGTTTATCCCTGTGAGCGTCTTGTGGGTTTTGATGATGGAAAGACTAATTGTATTGGTAATGTTGTTGAGGGTACACTTACACCTTCATCATGTAAAAATGTACATAGTGTCGCCACAAATACTGAATGCATCGAGTGTAGCTTTAGTGAGTATTGTATGAACTGGTGTGGCTGTACAAATTATCATTCTACAGGAAGTTATGATACAGTTTCAGCTTTTATGTGTGCTCATGAACGTGCCATTATAAACGTTGC
>JAITMO010000110.1 GCA_031277345.1 Candidatus Bathycorpusculum soli | reverse complement strand
AATCCTTGTTGTGTTGGATTTCCTTTTTGGACGACGCACAAATACCATATATAGCTATGAATTTTCTAGTGTTTCAATCCTTGTTGTGTTGGATTTCCTTTTTGGACATAATATGCAGTTTTCGCTGTAATCGTCCACAAGACATGTTTCAATCCTTGTTGTGTTGGATTTCCTTTTTGGACAAGTGTGTAAGATAGACAGAGACCACCCCGACCTGTGTTTCAATCCTTGTTGTGTTGGATTTCCTTTTTGGACCGATTTTTCGACGCCAACATAAATGTCACTAACATAGTTTCAATCCTTGTTGTGTTGGATTTCCTTTTTGGACTTAATCATATTATTTTCAGTCATATTGTATCACTTAGTTTCAATCCTTGTTGTGTTGGATTTCCTTTTTGGACTGAGTCGGGACAAACTGGATTTTAACACGATTACAGCGTTTCAATCCTTGTTGTGTTGGATTTCCTTTTTGGACTGGCAAGCGGTTGATTGCGTATTTCACAGAGAAACTTGGGTTTCAATCCTTGTTGTGTTGGATTTCCTTTTTGGACAACCGATCGTGTGTACAAGACGCGACAATTACTAGGTTTCAATCCTTGTTGTGTTGGATTTCCTTTTTGGACCGTGAAAGCCGGTTATATCTAAGTTGACATTTTTGTGTTTCAATCCTTGTTGTGTTGGATTTCCTTTTTGGACCTGTAGTGGCGCCGGGAATAGTTTTTAACGTTACACCAGTTTCAATCCTTGTTGTGTTGGATTTCCTTTTTGGACCAGTGATGGATTACGTAAATACAGTGTTGCAAGTGGGTTTCAATCCTTGTTGTGTTGGATTTCCTTTTTGGACCATTCCTGAGCAGGCAAGACTATTTCTTCAGAGTTGGAAAGTTTCAATCCTTGTTGTGTTGGATTTCCTTTTTGGACTATGTACTGTTATTTCACCATCATTGTTTGCGTAGCCGTTTCAATCCTTGTTGTGTTGGATTTCCTTTTTGGACTAGTCGGTGCCTTATGGGTTTTAATTGGAAGAGAGTTTCAATCCTTGTTGTGTTGGATTTCCTTTTTGGACAGTCTCTATAGTTAAATTTTCAGGTACTCAAATGTTTGTTTCAATCCTTGTTGTGTTGGATTTCCTTTTTGGACCCTTATTACATTGACTTAATAAACGGTTTCAGCTAGTTTCAATCCTTGTTGTGTTGGATTTCCTTTTTGGACTTTTTAGGAAGGATAAAAAGATGAAAAGTGTTTCTTAGTTTCAATCCTTGTTGTGTTGGATTTCCTTTTTGGACTACAAACAACCCCCCCATTAAATAACTGGAAGTCGTCTAGTTTCAATCCTTGTTGTGTTGGATTTCCTTTTTGGACAACATATCATCGTGAACATCTCGAAGTTCTAAAGAGTTTCAATCCTTGTTGTGTTGGATTTCCTTTTTGGACGTTAAAAATGCCATTAGTCCGACCGCAATAATTGCGTTTCAATCCTTGTTGTGTTGGATTTCCTTTTTGGACTCGATATATGTATTTTTTTCCAATCTACTTTCCCAATAGTTTCAATCCTTGTTGTGTTGGATTTCCTTTTTGGACATAAGGGCCCGTATATATTGTAGGTTTTAGGGTAGGGGTTTCAATCCTTGTTGTGTTGGATTTCCTTTTTGGACAGAACCATATCAGCGTTCATTGCAGAAGCAACACGAGTTTCAATCCTTGTTGTGTTGGATTTCCTTTTTGGACTACACAATGCAACAAGCAACCCACACAGAAACACAAGTTTCAATCCTTGTTGTGTTGGATTTCCTTTTTGGACAGCACAATTTTTGGGGTTTATTTGGCGGTTTAGGTTATTTTTTACAGTGTTTGTATGTTTATTTGTTGTTATCGTTTGTTTATTTGGTTGTTTATAAAGATACGGCGGTTAAACATGTTTATGTTCTATGTGGTGTTTATATTTTAGGTTATGTGCAGATTTTTCTGTAGCAACAGTTTGTGCATCGGTTATCATGTTTTGAGTATGGTATGTTACCAGAGTTTATTGTGTGGTTTGTTTTTTGGAGCATTAATAGTGCTTGTTGTTTGATTTTTTTGGTAATTTTTATAGGTATTTCTATTCGTTCTTTTTTATCGAAAATCATAAGAGCATTGTTAACTTTTTTTCCAATGTTTTCTTCGGCTAGAATTGCTAGTAGTCCAAGTTGGGTTTTTACGCTTGGTTCTAGTAGTATGTGGTCGGAGTATTTGCGTTCTATGAGCAGAATTTCGTTTTCTGTTTCTATTGCTTCGTCGATTTTTCCGGAAAATGAGTGTTTTTTTGAGTAAAGGAGAAGTTCAATGTGTTTTTTGCCTTGTATATTTTTTATTTTATAGGTTTTGTTAGTGGTTGAGTGTCTGCTATGGTAGGCGCGACCAGATTGAATGGTGCCACGTTTACCTTCTTTTTGGTCTATACCAAGCACTATTTCGAAGTAAGTAAATCTTGGACAGAATGCGTGTGTCATCACGTTTGTTATATTAATGCAGTTGCTCAGAGAACCATACTCTCCAAGTCGTTAGCTACGTATTCTTTATCAAATCCGTTACCGATAATTGTAACTTTGCCGAAACATTTTTTGCATGTTAAAATTAAGTATACTGATTCGTTTTCGCCGGTTATTCGTTTGATGTTTTCTATGAGGTCTTTTTTCTGTTGTGAGGATAGTGAACCGCAGAAAACGCTTTTTTGTATACGGGTAAAGCCTATGTTTTTTAGTGCTTGTATGGTGTGTGTTCTGGTTTTGTTGTCGGATATATCGTAAACGGCGTAGTACATGTCTTTTTTCATTTTTTAATGCTCCGTTGTGAGGAGATTTATTATTTTTCTGCAGTAGAGCCAGCTTTCTTTTTCTACAGTGTCAGATACTTCTTGCAGGTAAATTGTAATTACGGCTTTTCGACCTTCTTTAGATAAAAATACTCCTAAAGGAGTCTCATTAGAAGATGTAAACCATGAATCTCGGACATATTTTTTTGTGAATAGTTTCACTGCTATGCGATCAGCTTTTGTTCTAAATAACTCTATTAAGTCAAAAACTAGAGTAGGTTTACCATAAGAGTCAGCGTGATATATGCCAGCGTTTGGGTCTAAACCGCTTAGAATAACACTTTTCTCAACACTTGAGTAGGTAACACCATAGACATAGTTTAGAACTGCATTAAACTTGTCTTGAGCCGGTTGTCTGCTTCTTTCTTTAAAAGCATACTTTTTAGGTAACACAGAAGATATTGCTGAGAAATATTCAGCTGCTGCAAAACCCTCAATACCTAGGAGAGTCTGTTTAAAAGATGGTGAAAAAGTCAGATTATTTAAGTTCTGCATGGATTTGTTTATGGATTTTATAGAGTTATCTAGTGTCTCGTTTAGAGTTTTTCTGTTACCTTTTAAGTCAACTAGAAATTTTTTTTGTGTCCTCAATTTGCATGTGACTAAGTCTTTAGCTATTTTAAACGCTACGATAGTGTTTTGATGCAAGTATTGTTTACGTCTGTGCTCGGTTGCTCGACCAGGTGTACTTACCCAGAAACGTCCAAAAGGCTTACCTGCCCAGTTAGCCAACACTAACTGTATATTTTTTTCTAAGCAGAGAGCAACTGCTTGAGTGCTAATTAGAGCATTAGCAGTTACTAGTATAGCATCAACTTTTTCGGCAGGAATTTCTGTTTTTTCATCTTTTTTATGAACAACGAAGCATTCATGATCTCGTTTTAACATACTTCCATGTTCACTTATTTCCACAATCATAAAACTCGCCTTATAGTACCAAACCCTTTTGAAACACTCTTGCCTAAACCAATAAAATCGGGCAAATCAACATTCAAAAAAAACCGTGCAGTAAACGCCTTAAAGAGATTCCCATGAGCACGCACACAAAAAGAACGAAAAGACACAACATATGACTCAATACGGTAATCTACAAAAATACCTAACCCCTTAAGACAACTCAACGTGTTACCTACAAGTATCTTTTCTAAAAAAGCCTTCTTCTGCGTTTTATCACAATCTCTAAAAGCAGAATAATTAGCCTCATTAAACGCAAGCCAGGGTGTAACAAAATCATAGCAGCATGAAGTATTACGCACCAACCAAGTAGATAAATTCAGCTCTTGACTATCAACCCTAAAAAGCCCGCGCCTCGTCGAAATACTATCCACAACCGACATCTTATTCATAAGAACCCTAGCATAATCCTGAAGACCAAGAATTAATAACTCCTTATCAACCCTCTTATACTGAACCAATGGATAATGATAAGACCGCTCAGAATGATGATGAAACTCTACATCCTCCACAAAAAGACTGCCCAAAAACCCTCGAAGCTTAACCGCCGAAATATACTTATCATCAGAAACATTAAGTTTAACTCTACAAACCTTAATCACAGTCTCTTTCTGCGAAACTCTGTCTGGCCTCATTTTTTCACCCATTTATCCAACCCTACCTTTGGATCATACACAGTATCAAGCGCCTCTTTTTTAGGCAACAAGATACCCAGATCAAGTAAATCTTCATCAAGCAAAGCCCGTAAACCCTCAACTTTATCAAGAGACCCTGGCAACTGGGCCATAAGCTCAGCATATCCCTTTAACTTTCCCCGACTCTTGTTTGAATCTGTAGATAAAAACTGCTGTCTAACCTCATCATACTCCTTAAGATCAGGCACAAGAACCGAATCACCCAACTGATCAGGTAATGCATACTTTTTAACAAATGCCCAAACCTCATCAAAATTTAGCTTACGCATTTCAACATCCAAGCTATCAGCTAATTTTTTATTATGTAAATTTTCATTTGAAACCGTCTTATAATAATCAGGCAATGCCTTATAGAGATCTATAGAAGAGGTAATTGCAGGCAATAATTTTTTAGACTCCTCCACTTCAAGTACACTATAAGGTTCAGGACGACCATCAGTCATAAAAACAGTTAACAAAGGATCCTTACATTCACCTTCACGGCTAAGACGCCCCATAGCCTGCACAACATTATCCAAAGGTGCCAACTCTCTATACATACGACTAAAACTCACATCCACACCCGCCTCCAAAACCTGCGTTGAAATCACTGTTACAGATTGATCACCCTCCCTATTTTGAAGCCGTTTTTGAATAATATTACTCCTATCACGCTTCTTTATACCAGAAGACAAGTAAAGAATATCAGGTTTGAGCGCAGACACACTCTCAAAGAAGCCTAAAGCTTTACGCCTAGTATTGAACATAAATATTGCACGTGCATTATCTCCAAGGAGAGTAGCTTCGCCAATGGGATCAAAAGTCTCGTTATATTCTATTCGTTTAACAGTCCTCTGCAAATAGTCATCTTTAAGCACTTTTGAATTCTTAAGCATAGGTAAATCGTGTAATTCATTAGGTATGGTGGCGCTAACAAAGAGAATTTTTGAGTTATATTTTTTAGAAAGTTCTTTAAGCAGAGCTACAAAGTTTGGAAGTAAAACTTTAGGTATTGTCTGAACTTCGTCGACTATCAGGAAAGAATTCTTAAACGATACGAGTTTTCGTTTATCAGCAGGCGTATTTGAATATAGCACCATTAATAGTCGTTGAGTTGTAGTAATAATTAGCGGTTTACTAAAAGATTCACGCTCAAAATGTTCTTTAGTTTTAAGAAAAACAGGATCTTCAGATTCATCATCCGGCCAAATATCCTGGTCCTTTGACTGCATTTTCTTAAGCAAACTACCTGTAAAGGCATGATTATAAACTAATACTTTTTCAGCATCTGCTTGATTGAGCACTGAAACATTTTTTTCTCCACTAAACAGTTTGCCCTCGAAATCATCAGTAAGGGCTAACAGAGGAGAAAAATAGAATACTCTTTCAAAACGTTGAGTATCGGATAGTTTGTTGACGATATCTAAGAACATCTTGGTTTTACCTATGCCAGTAGGTGCCTCCAATATTACCAAATTTTCGTGGAAGGTATTTTCTGAAAGAAGATATTTCTGAAAATTTGCCCGTAACTCAGATAACTCACCCTTCCTCACAAGAACATCAGTGTCCAAATCAATATCAAAAAAAGTTTGCGTCAGATCGTCAAAAAAACTCCCCCGATCAGCTTGAATAAGCGTTGAAAACACTGAAGAAAAATCCAAAAAATCCAAAACAAAACGATCTTCTTCAGAAGAAAACGCTTGCTCAATAGGTATATATTGAAACGTACGCAAACACATGTCCCAAGCTAAGTTTTTGAATTCTCCACGATCTCGCACCAGATCTCTAAAAACGTGAAGATTCTCACAAGTACCGTCAAGGCTTTTCTTGAAACGATACTTATCACGTTCAATAAAGTTTAAACTTTTAGTAAACTGCCCAAGTTTTGAGTGATGTCCAGCAATTGTAAAAAGTATTTGTTTTTGGGCCTGTTTTGATAAAAATGCGACCTTAAGCAATCTATTAGTAGCTAAAGCGGAAAAAATTGCATGAGCCTTGAGATATTTACGATGTTCTGCACTATTTTGTCCATCTGAAAAAAGAATCTGATAGTAGGGATTAAGTTTCCCAACATCATGAAGTAGCCCCGCATAAAACGCTGTGTCCTCAAAACCCAAACCTGTTGCTATCTCGCGAGCTCTACCTGCAGTTTTTAGAGAGTGCTCAATTAACCCTGAATTTCCATCCGATGAATCTTTGGGACGCGACAAGAAAACCTCAGAGTAAGGAGACATTTCTAAGTCTCCATCCTAAAAAAGACACAGAGCTTGCTCTGAACCTTCAACAGAATAAAAATTAGCCAACGACAATATGGAGTTGTACTCTTCAAGTAGTAAAGTGGAGTTCTTGCCATTTTCAGGAACAGGTATATAATGGCGTAATACCACTCTTTTCAATACACCATAATTTATATAATGATGCAAATGTCGTTCAACTATCACCTTAACTGAAAGATCAGAAAGGCTAAAATTGACTCCAGAGTTGCCGTCTCTTGATTCCATAGCTTCATCTAAAATGACAGTAGAGACAAACAAACCTGTGGGTTCAACTTTTTCAGCGCCCAGAATTTCTCTGAATCTAGGAATCCGTGCGGGACAATATGCGTGTCCGAGCATTGGCGAAAACATAAACTGGTTATCTTTCAGACGGCTAAGTAAATTTTGATTTACTTCATTTGTGGATTTTACATAAATTGTGTATTTTGGGTTAATAAGTAGTTCAGTTTTGTATGGTTTGGTTTTGTCCTCTTTGAGTGAGCGGTGGTTTGTAAAAAAGGTAAATTTGTCTATTTGATTGTTGACTTGGATGCCTATGGCAGTGTGTTCTAGTAAATCGAGATAGCCGTCGCTGTATAGGTCATCAAATGTGTTGGAGCGCTTAACTCCGAGTAGAGCACCTAACAGTCCTATCAGAGCGCTTTTGGATGGTATTGCTGTTACTGTTTGGTTGGTTGTTACGGAAGGGTCTCTGAAGGCTGCAAAGTCTCCTTCAAGATCGAAGGAGACAATACTCAAATAGTTGTCACCCCAGCAGGTTCTTCGGTTTTGACCAATACAACTGGAATGCCGAGTGCTTTGATATCTGCTTCGAGTTGCTGGGTGTCTTTTAGCAGTTCTTTGCAGGCAACCAAACGTACTTTTTTAACTTTGGCTTTGCGTGTTTTTAATGCTTCAAGCAGTTTGGTGAACTTTAGAGGTGATGCTGTTAGGCCATTGGTTCTGTCTTTAAGTTCAGGGTCCTCTTCTACTAGAAATGGCAAGTCATTGTAGATAGATCCATCGTAGGTTACTTCTAAGAGGAATATGCTTCTCTGAGGGAATTTTGATCGGGTGATTAAACCATTGGTTCCTTCCCAAAGACTGGGGATCAGTTTGTTTTCGGCGTTATTGAAGTTCTCTACAACTTGAGGATCGTCTAAGTATTCTCCGAGGTTTATGGGGTTAATGGCACCTTGTATTTTGATTAGAGCATAATCTACGGCATAGAATTTTCCAAATGTGCTAAATTGCTCCTGATCACCATCACCTTGGGCATTTTTTTTCTCTTTGCCCACAAATCGGCCGGAAATCATGGGGTTTAAAATTTGAACTTGGTTAACACTTCTACCTATAGCAAATTGTACGGGGCCAGTTAATTTTTGAGAACTGCCACTACCACTTTTATCGGCTCGGATAGTAACTAAACCTCCAAACAATGGAACATCAAAAGTTTTAACAGCTAACCCCTTTATGCCTTCACCGAGTTTATCTCCTAGAATTTCTTTAGCGCGGTTATCTGCCGTAACGGGTGAGCCGTCATCGCCAAAATCGACAAACAAGGTAACGCCGTATTTGTTTTTTGCATAATCACGGATTGTTCGTTTAATTCTAACATCAGTAACCATTATGGTTCCATCAGACATTAAACGGGGTTGGTTTTCAAATCCTGGATCACCGTTTGGGTTTTGTCTGGATTCATAATAGAATAGGAATTCTTTTTTGAGATTTTTTAATTCAGATTGTTGATTTGCAATCATATTTATCACATTAAATTAGATTTTCAAAAACACCTTTGTAAAAGAAGTAAGAATAATCGTCATGGGCGTGAGTATCATCTATTTCTTCTTTTGGCGCGTTATTTTCTATTATAGTTTGAGTTAGGTTACCAATGTTGGCTTTGGAAAGGGATATGCCAATGCCGACTCGTCGATATACAAACCGGAGACGTTCCCGGTCGTACTTGGAGTAAGTTAAGATATCTTTGGTTGAATTATTGGTTTCTTTGGTCTCTTGCTTATATTTTACGTATTTTCCGGCAATAACGCCAATTTTATATGCGTATTCTTCATTTTGATCCATAGATTTTCCATTCTCCGTTATAGTTAATAAATCTAAACAAAATTGAGATTTAACGAAAAACTCGTCTGTTTTTTCACCTTTTAACCATTTTTGAAGGTGATTACGATCACGAACAATACAAGTGAGCCGTTGAAGTAGAACAGCACGCCCAAAATATGTGCCATTTATGAAATGTCGTATAGCCGCAATATAATCTGACCAAATAATATCTCTATTGCTATTTTCCACTATAAGAGACTCCAAAGCCAAAGGATGATACTTTAGATCATCTTGAGCACGACTAAGCAGCGTTTTTAGTTGATCCAGAGTCAAATTATCATCCAAAAGCACCTCAATTTTAGCCTGCGCCCTTTTAGCACATATAATCTTTAAAGATGACAATGTTGTTGTATCACGTAATCCAGCTCGACGAGATAAAACGTTATAGTTACTTAACAATTGGTCATAAATACCTGAATTTTTTGTTTCAAAATTCAACGAAGAATCAGATAACTCAAAAAAATACCATTCCAAACCAGCTATTCGAATCACTCTATCAGATGGTAAATTTATCTTATCAAATGACACGTTACCTATTCCTAAATTCTGATAGAAATCTTTTCCAGTCTTACAGTTAATAGTAAAAGCCTCATCATCAAAGGAGAAAAATTTAGCGTTTATAGTTGGTTTTGAAGGATATCCTGTTGCAAGATTTCCAAAACAATCCTCAAAAGACTCTCCAGTACTGAACTCCTCTTGGCTACGATATTCAACTTTTCCCTGTGACAAAAGTGAAAACGGTAAAATTACTATACGAAACGTAAAACGACTATGTTTTTTAAGATCCTCAAAAACTATTTGTTTTTTCCAAAAAGAGGAAAAAGCCTTACAAACATTTGTGAATATCTGATGAGGTACAGCACCCTCAGAAACTATAACGCCTGCATCTTTGTAGAGGTCAAAGAGTAACTTGTCATCAACAAAATAACACTCCGCATCTAATCTTAAAAACATAAGATCACCTGTAGGAGACGTAATTGTTTCTTTATCATTCGCAAAGTTATATTCGTAAGCAAATGTTTCTTTTTTTCCTTCACTGTTTTTACCGGTTATAGAGAGGGTTAATTTACTTTTATCAAAAATGCCATAAAGCTCCACATAGGGTTTTTTAGAGTTTGCACCAGTTGCTTTGTTTGGAAGCCCAACGCCGGGAAGATTGTTTAAAGGCATATTTAATTTTTCTTGGAAATCAAAAGAGCTATTTTGATTCAAAATTTTCCCGTAATACTCCAAAGTTTTAGAATCCAGCTTTACGGTAATTACATCTTCCAAACTAACAAAGACCTTCTTAATTGGAAAGACTTTTGGGACATTCACCCCAGCACTACTGCGATTCTTCAGGAACAAATCATACGCTAATAAGTTTAACACCCACTTAATGTGAATGAACAGATATACAACAAAAACAGAATATTTAAACATTACACCAACAAGATTTGGACATTTCAAAGCAGTGTTCAACAAATATGCTAACGTAATTTATATTGACCTGCTTTTTATAGGTTCCAACAGTTTTTATATAAGTCATACAGCAAGTCAGCATATAAGAAGTAATTAGACTTCGATTTTCGGTCATGCCTCAAAATAGTTGACAACCAAATTCTAGCGTGTTTATGAGCAAATCAAACACGACTTTATGCATCTCTAACGACTTAGAATAACAAATAGTCCTACGAGCCAACCGCTTAAGCCTAGTACGAAAAGTCAAATGCTTACGCTCAATTCTCTGTGTATGTCGTTTACCCGTACACAAAACATTCGTCGGTATGGCATCATGGTAGGCAAAATTATCATCAGAAAACACAGCAACAATCTCCACCTTTAACCCTGATAATGACGTCAAGAGTTCTTGCAACACTCCGTGCTCTCTTGAACCAAAAACATATGCGACAATTTCCCCAGAATCATGATTTATTGCACGCCACAACCAACAAGGCATCTTCTTACAATAAACCCTACACCTACATCTCACACTACTTCATGGAGAATTTTTAAGACTTAAGAGAAGTTTTTGTATTTTGGGTTTATGTTTGTTTGAAGGTTTTTCGTTTTTTTAAAACGGCTATGACAGTGTTTTGACTGATACAAAGAACACGTGAAATATCTCGAATGCCACTACCACTTAGAGACATTTTCACTATTAATTGTTTGGTTTGGGGTAGTGCGCCGTTGTTTGTGTATTTGGTTTGGAAGATTTTTTTGCATGTATTGCATTTGCAGCGTGGAGTTCCGTTTATTTGTTTACCCATTTTTACTACATCCTCACTCCCACAATGTATACACTTTACAGATACTTTTACCACAACCATCACCATTAACAAGGTAATATGATACCTTTCACTTATAAACTATTTTGA
>JAITMO010000048.1 GCA_031277345.1 Candidatus Bathycorpusculum soli | reverse complement strand
AGATGCTAAGATAAGCATCGAGCTGTTCCTGGTGTTGTTTGTGTGCTTCATCCTTATGGTAAGATGTTGATTTTGAATCCTTATGTACATGTTTTACTAACTGAAGGTGGCCTAACAAAGGCGGGTGAGTGGGTTTCTTTTTCCTTCTTAGAGTATATGTCAGTTTGACTTTTTATAGCCTGTAACCGCAGTGTTTGATCCACCCTTCAACATCACTACTAGCAATGGTGGCTAATGCTTCTTCAATAGCCACAAGCAAAACATCAACCGTCCTGGCCTTCACTTTACGCAAATGTGCCTTAACTTTTGACCTACTAAATCACCAAAAGAGGTATATTCCGAAAAAAGGGCATGGCACAAGGCGTTTTAAGCTTTATCAGAGCTTGAAAATTGAAATTTTCATAGGAGTGTAGCAAAATGCCACTCCGCTTTTTTGTTGAATTTTTTGCTCCTGTGGCGAGTATTATTGATAGTGAGAGACTGCCTTTTGCACTCGCCATAAAATCGGCTAAAGCAGAAAAAGAAAAGCCCTGCAAACCCCAAAAAACCAAGACTCAAACCAAAATCCAAAACAAAGCCGAACAAAAACAGAAAAATCAAAGTCAAGCAAAGCAAGCTCAAAAAACAAAAATGAAAAGGCGGAAAACAAGAAGGGCGCACTTACGTATTGCTTCGCAATACCGCATAACGGACAAACCCCGCAGAATACACTGTTTTGAAAGCATTTACAATCAGGCTTTAAATCGGGGGTTTTCGTAAATGGGCATTTACCACCTGCACCTGCAAAACATCAGCCGAAGCTCAGGACGCTCCGCAACAAGCGTGTCGGCCTATCGGTCGGGAGAAAAGCTACGGCTGGTCGAGAAATCCGCCTACAGGTCAGGCGAAAATTTAGAGGATGACAGCGGGATAACCTTTGACTACACCCGAAAAAGCGGTGTAGTGTACAAAGAAATAATTTTGCCCGAAAATGCTCCGCCCGAATTTGCGGACCGTCAAACCCTTTGGAACGCCGTTGATGCACGAGAAAAACGTAAAGACGCACGGTTGGCCAAGGAAATCAATGTTGCCCTGCCGAGAGTTTGATTTAGGGGAACAGATTGAGGTTTTGCGGGAATACATCAAGGAAAATTTTACCGCCAAGGGCGTTATTGTAGATTTGAACGTCCACGACACGGGAAACGGCAATCCGCACGCCCACCTTATGTTTCCGACTTGTCATGTTTCGTCTGAGGGGTTTGGGTTGAAGAATCTGGATTTGGACAACAGGATGAGTTTGTTGGTTTGGCGGGAGAGTTTGGCGGAGGTTAATAATCGTAAATTTGAGGAAAAAGGGCTTGAGAAGCGTATTGACCACCGAACGCTTGAGGCGCAGGGGATTGACCGTGAGCCGACGATTCATTTGGGTCATAAGGCGTGTGCGCCGTTTCGGGCTTGATTCTTATATGGTACGGCTTGAAAATCATAAACGACGTAAAGAAACGCCTGATAAAAATCGCCGAAAGTTACGGACGCTTTGACATACTCAAACTGTATTTCACCGACGTGGGGCTGTTCGGCTCAAACCGCGAAAAGCTTAACCGGCAAGCCTTCAACGCCTTGGTGGACTATCATAACGAGCGTATAAAATACTTGTAAAAAAAGGGAGAGTATTGTTTGCATTTACGCAGCAGCAGAACGCACCCGCCGATTATTGCTAATATGATCGCCAAGCCTGCAATTTTCCAAACCCTTCCAACTTGTCTAGTATTGTGCATTTTTCAAGAATTGCGCGGATTTATTCTGCATGACTGCTTGATTATTTTTCGATTAGACGAATTGATTACCCTTTGATATTGTATTTCATTGTGTTTAAACTGTCAAGCATTATTTCTCGGAACTCATGTAATTGTTTTATCACAACTCTATTATTATGAGCTTATTATACTAACGTAATTTTCAAAATTTCTAAAAATAAAGTTTAGCTTAGAAATTCACTACCAATTCATAGGAAAGTGATACTTCTTTTTAATTACTAACCCCCCGATAAGTGAAATAGTACCTACTACCAAGTAAATTAAAAATATTGGTAAAGAAGTTTGCAACTCTGTGGTCCTAGCCACCAAAAGTAAGCAACAAACAGAGGCAACACTAAGATATATACAAAATCCTAAAAATATCAGAATGATCATGCATAACTGTTTTTTATTCATATTCCAACTCCTCCGTTTTTATCAAGCTCTTTTATCTTTGCTAAATGTGTTACAATGTGTTATAAATAGAAAAAGAAATTTTTTTAATTTTATTGTATCCATACTGCGTCAGCGTATACGTATGAAGGATAACCAGAGTATTCGTGATAAGCTACTATTGAAACCCTGACAATATTAGACCTGTATCCACAATTAATGTTCATTACAGAGTTTGCTGGGTAGAGGTTTGTATTTACGACTTGCGTCCAAACACCATATTGATCACAAACGTACACTTTTAAATTAGCGCCACTATTTGAAGGCGTATAACATCTGAGATATACTTGACCACTTATTGGCATATGTGACAAGGTTGCGGATATCTCTGCCTTATTACCGTAACTGCCTGAATTCAAATAAGCATAACTACCGTCCGGAGCTCCTAGTATGTTGTCTTTGTTATTGACGTATCCGTTCCCTATAAAAGAAGGAGTTGTAGATACAGCATAATACGGTGACGTTGCAACAGGATCTCCAATATTGACATAGACTCCCTCGCAAAGAGTTAGAGATCCAATTCGAATGTAACCGTTAGCTATCATTTGACCTAAAACGACCCCTTCTGCACCAACCGGCAAAAGCGCAAGGAATAGCGCATTATCTTCTAACCAATTAACGAAACTTTTGTTAACCCACCACCATATGCACCCGGATTCATCTAGGAAATTGAAATAACCCATACCGACAGCAAATCCGCTAATGACAGCTCCAGCGATAGCCCCTATGATAGCTCCATATACCTTACCAACTTTAGCTCCAATTAACGCACCCACTCCGGTACAAATTAAAACTTCGGCTACACTGGGTCCGGCGCTCAAAAAAACTGCAGTTGTGTCTCTGTCAATCTGATTATGAACTAGCTGAGTACCTTCCCTTTCCCAATTATCAAAAAGAGATATACCGTAATGCCCTCTAACAGGGTGTGGATATTTAACATCTCTATTGAGCAGGTTATGATATCCCTCTTCCAAGAGAATTCCGTCCCACCAGTACATATTGTATGGGGTAGCGCGTATTTGTGGTGGCTTGTATTGGTCTTCGAAATGTTGTGATGATTCAGCATTGAATACCGGCCTTTCAAACTTAGTGCCGTTTATTAGTACAACTTTCTCTATTGATCCCGTATCTTCTAATGTGCTTTCAAGTTTTACATTAGAAACAGGTCTTGACTCGACGGATAACTCAAAAGATATTGTTGTACCGTCATCTGAAACAGTACTCATTCGGTAATTATCTTCTCTTAACACTTCTACAGTTATTGACACGTCACCAGCAGAAACAATATACATGTTCTCAGATACTTGTTGTAAATCTATTGATGGATCTGACAATGTTAATAGAGCTTGGGCTGTTTGTATTGGTTGCATCAGCCTGTGCTTACTAAACAAAAACAACACAAGACAACTATACTAATTATAAACTCTTTTTTTAATAAATTCATAACATTCACCAAATATATTACATAATACGTAATAACAATATTTAAATATTTTTACTACAACACTTCAGCCTTGCCGACATCTGTCTGCCTCATTTTGCTCACTGCTCGAAACTCTAACATAACCAAATATTCCCACAAAAGCTCAACAGGATTCAAATCAGGCGAATACACCGACAAAAACCAAACAAAAACACAACACTCAAAAACAGGATCCCAAACACCCTCCACCTTATGAATTGATAAGCTATCAAGCAACACCACATCCCCTCGTTCAACATAGGAGCTAAAACATATTTCACATAAAGACCAAAAAGCTCACCATTTAAAGTCCCTTTAAAAGATACCTGAGCATTCACCCCAGACAAACGCAATACTGAAAGTATGGAAGTACGCTCAAACCAAACATCCGACACATACCCCTCCACTCTGACATGTTTGTCACCCCAGCCGTAGAGACGAGTCATAGCAGAGTTAATGCTGCATTCGTCAAGGAAAACAAGCTGTTTTATATCCAAGGTTTTTTGTAGCTCGCGCCAATCTAGGCGTTTTTTTTGACTATGTCGTCTCGTTTTTGGCCGTTTACATGGAGTGTCTTTTTTTAAAAGTATAGTCCAAGTTTTTTGAATGTTCGGCTGAGTCCTGATTGTGATATTTTGAGGTTAAAT
>JAITMO010000005.1 GCA_031277345.1 Candidatus Bathycorpusculum soli | reverse complement strand
CATCGAAAGTATTTTTTTATTATTTAAGGTTTTCAATTTTTTATTTTTCTCCTTATTTTATAAGGTAAATTGTAATTACATCGCTATTTAAACATATTGCCAAGAACAGACATGCTAAGCAGGAAAACAAGTCTATAACAGCCAACAAAGAATGTACACACAAAAACTTTATAGAAAAACGATACTCACACTTTTTACTATCACAACTATAAACCTGTTTACCCATCACTATTAAACTTTCTTTAACACCTCACCACCACAAAACAAACACCTAACAACCATAAATTTCAAAACCACAAACAACAACCACACAACAACCCTACCAAAATATTTTACGACATTACCAGAAATTGTAGTTATACCTGTTTGTGCTTTAGAGATTGAATGAATAAAATGATGGTTTTATGTTCATGAATTTGACTATATCCTGTTTTAATAGTTAAAGGTTTTTGAGTTTGACCAACCGCTTCACCTATAAAACCAATCCCCTGATCTACAACAACTTTACCTACACTAGAATTATGCGAGGTTTTTTTGTACACAAACTTTTGAATATTTAACACTGCATTAGGGTCCGCTTTAACCGTAATTTCTACACAGGAACTTGAACCTAAAAGACACGCAACTAATTGATCAATCAAATTAACAGCTTCCCTCTGAGAATTAATTACAGAAAGAGCACAATTTTGCGAGTTCTAAATCCAAACTATACAGGTAATGCTCATCTGGCAGAGGAGCTTCTACTATTTCTACATCTAATAAGGTTTTTATGATACTTGTTATCTGCTTTTGGATCTGCAAATCAGAAAACTGGAAAAAAACCTAACTAAACAACGCCCAACCTCACACACATCCCTTGTATCCACAACAACAAATCGAAACACCACACCAAAACCATATAACACATCCAAAACAGGCACAAAATTCGGTAGTGCCATAAATTAAGTGGTGTGTCGTGTTTTTGTTGTGTAGTTAAAATGTGGTGGCTGTTTTATAAGCGTTTTTTGAGTATAAAGCGTAAGTTTGAAAGCAAGTATCCTTTGAATAGCGAACCACAACAATTAAAATACTTTATGACACCACCCATCTTTAGGTGAACACTCTCAAATGAATGTTGTATGTTCATGTTTTGTTGTTCTATTTGTTCTGCTACTACATCATTAATAGGGAGAAAAAGATTAGGTGAAGTAGTTTTTAGGTTAGTGTTCATTTTTATGAAATTTTGTTGTTGGTGTGTTTGGGTTTGTGGTTTTTTATTGTGTTGTATAGTATTGTTAGTATGGGTATGGTGAAGAGTATGAAGTAGAATAGGTGTGCTATGCCCATTATGGGGAGGGCTGAGAATATGGGCATGCTAAATGGGTAGCCGATAAAGTTGGGTAGAAGTACTGTAGTTATGGGTATTATTAGTATGAGGTTTTTTTTGTCGTTGTTTTTTAAGAATTTTCTATAGTCACGGGTTTTTGCTATAAGGATAACTGTTAGGGTAAAGAGTAAGAGTTCTGTTGTTATGTTTATAGGATCATTTATGCCTATATACATAAATCCTGCGTCATGGAGGCCAAATGTGCTTGTTGTTAGAGGCCAAAGAAGTTGAAGGTGTCCACCTACAAAGAAGTCACCTATTAGGAAATGGGATATGTATGCTATAAAGTAGGGTATGGCACGTTTTTTGTATATAATAAATATGGGTGTGAATACTATTAGGGCAAAAAGTATAGAATGTGTAGGTCCACGGTGTATAGTTGAGCCTATAAGAGTGCCAATAGCTATATCGATATCTGGTAGTATGGATAGTGTCATCAATAAAGGAATGCTGGGGTTAACTTTTAGAGTTTTAGACGAAATCTTGCCTAAAATGTAGGCTAAGGATATATGGCCAACAGCAAGCATAATAGTCAACATTGAATTGAAATCTTAACTATTAAGCGTATAGTAGTTAGAGCTAATGTTTTATAATTGCTATTTGAAATAGCAGATAAAAAATGCTATACATTGTTTTTGGCGGCTTTTTAGTTCTTGTTGGGGTTAGATGAGTAGAGATGCAATAAATCCTAGTGCTAAGCCTATTGCTATAGGGAAAGGTAGTCCGGGGAATATGCCTTTTTTTTCGAGCATATAAAAGGTTATTATTGAGCCTATGCAGATGCCTACAACAGACATTATTGTTGGAAGAATGCTTATTGGGAAGTTAAAAAACATGTAACACATTAGTACCGTATAGAAGAATAGGTCTCCAAGTCCCATTTGTATGTCTTTAAAGGAGTAGCTTAGTCCGCTAAGTTGATCTATGCCGGATTGTGCGATTTTTCCTACTGGACCACGGTAAACTGCAAATATGTCATAAATTGCAAGAAAGATTAGTATTGCTATGGCGCTGTATTGGGGTAGTAAAAAACTAAATAGTGCTCCAAAAGAGCCACCGAAGCATATAACAGCAATGTTTTGAGCTTTGGTGAACTTGAATATAGCTAAGTCAAATAACGCTGTTATTAGAATGGTTAACCCAATAATTAAATAAAGGTTATAGTATGGCGTGTCTGCTAAGAGTGTTGAGAGATATATTATGGAGAGTAATGTTGAGCCTAAGGTCATTACGGCAAAGATGGCTATTTTTATAAATTTTGCCTTATTTTGTTTAAGCAAAAAATAAAACACTGTAGCACTTAGAGCAACTACCACCATAAAAAAAATTGCATTACTAACAGGCCCTGTAATTGTGGTATCTGGAAACGGCGTAACTGGAGGTACCCCTGGAAGCGCAGATGATCCCTGCGGAGATTTAAGAAGCCAAGCACAACCAAATCCAACAAGTAAACTAGTAAGAATAGGCAATAGATACACAAGATTAAATTTGAATTTTAATTCTTCAGAGGACATGCATACACCCTCAGTTAACAACTTTTAATAAATATCTAAAGAATTAAGTGTTTGGTTAAAAAACAAGATTTTTCAGCTATTTTTACTATCTGTTGAAATTATTGCGGACTTTCATATCAAAAATTATTGATTAGTGACACTACGTACACCCTACACCCAAAGTTTGTGTTTTTTCTCAAGATTTGTATTTCTCCGCTATCATTTGTGTTTGTGTACATTGCAAAAAACGATAAAGCAATAATGTCAGTTAATAGCTGTTTGATTTTTCTTTTTTGACGTGGTTGGAGTGTCTATTACCTTGATGTATTGTAAGATATTCATTGTTTTAACACCCCGCATCGCATAATGCCTCTGGCGACAAG
>JAITMO010000074.1 GCA_031277345.1 Candidatus Bathycorpusculum soli | reverse complement strand
TTATTATTATTATTACTGCTGTAGTGATTATGCAGAAGAGTAGAGGAATAAATGCCACAGAGACTGTTAGCTCCATGTTTTATCATCCTCTATCATTATTGTTGTTGCTCATTGTTTGGTTGCTGTTGTTGTTTTGTTTTTATTGGGAGGACATTTGTTCCGTCTAAGCCTAGTACGTTTAGGACATCAGCGTTTGATGGGACGATTATTTTGGTTTGTTGGGCAAAGGTGTCTCGGATTGTGTCTAGTTTTTTGTTGAGTTGTGCGTTTTCTTTGAAGTGTTGGTTTGCTGCTTCTGAAACTATTTTTATGGCTTTTGCTTGTGCATCGGCTATTAGTTCTACTGATATGGCTTGTCCTTCAGCGTTTAGTATGTCAGACTGTTTTGCTCCTTGAGCTTTTAGTATGGCAGCTTGTTTTTCTTGTTCGGCAGCTTCTTTTCGGCCGGTGGCTAGTAGTCGGAGTTGGCGTCTTTCTTGTTCGGCAGTTTTTTGTTTGTGCATTGCGGTTTGGATGTCTTGTGGGGGATCTATTCTTTGTAGTTCGATACGGTTGACTTTTGTACCCCATTTGTCTGTTGCTTGGTCAAGGACGCTTCTTAGATCAACGTTGATTTTTTCTCTGGAAGTTAGGGTTATGTCTAGGCTCATTTCGCCTACTATGTTTCGTAGGGTGGTTTGGGCTAGTTTGATTATAGCGAGTTCAAAGTCTTCAATTTCATATAGTGCACGTTTTGCGTCTATAACTTGGTAGTAGATTACTGCATCTATTGTGACGACCACGTTGTCTTCGGTAATTATTGCTTGTGGGGGTACGTCAATGACTTGTTCGCGCATGTTTACTCGGTATAGTCGTTCAACAAATGGAACAATTACGCGTAGGCCGGGTTCAACTGTTTTGTCATATGCATTAAAGCGTTCTACCAAACCTTTTTCGTACTGATTAACCTTTTTAAGAGTCATACTAGCTAAAACTATTATAGCTACTACTATTACTGCTACAATTATTAACACAATTTCTAACACGGACATTCTTCATCAGTTACTCCTTCAACTATAAGGCTAACCCCTTCTACACGAACCACTCGAACTTTTGAACCCTCATTAATTATACTACAGTCATTTACTGGTTTAGCTAACCAAAGTTCCCCACCAAGTTTAACTACGCCACCATCTAAAGGATCAACAGTCTTTTTAACAAAAGCTTCTTTGCCAACCAATGCATCAGAGTTAGTACGTAGTAGACTAACATTGATTTTGTCTAGCAACCCTCCGCCCCGCATCTCTTCAATATTATACGTTATATCCTTAAGATGATTCAAGCGCCTAATGAATTCCCCAAGGTCCTCACTATCCAAATCTACTTCAAGTAAATAATCCTTAGCACGCCGAGTAAGTTTGTAGGTCATACGAGAATATTTTTCGCCGAATTTTGTGAGCGTATTTGCAAGTTTGAGTTCATCAGCTTTCACAGTAAGCATAACTTTCACGGGTATCACCTGCAATAGACAAGTATTACATGATATTTAAGCTTATTTACAATAATTACGCAATATCAACAAGTATCAAACAACATCACGTCACAAAAATAAAAAATCTGCTCATATTTGACAAAAGGGTTTTATCAGAAGTACCCAAAAATATGACTATCAAAGTTTTCGTTGGTTTAAATTAAGCAGTTTATCCTTGTCTTAGTGATTAAGCTGTATAAATTGACACTTTCCGAAATTTTTGATTGTAAGCTAAATAGTGAAGCTTATGGTTTGTTAAATCATTTTCCAAACATGGTTAAATGGTGGGCAGATCAGGTAAAAGAGACCCCGACAGCGTTTAGTGCATTTAGAAATCACTTTTATAGTGCTTGGAAAGTACGTTGGTGCAACTATAACAGTCAATATGCGCAAACAAGCAGCTTAACTGCATATAACATGCTAAGGCTCTCAAAAATGCAAACCCTCAAAGAGCTAAAATACAGTTTTGTAGTTATCAGCCAGAGGATAACGAAAATTGAAAATGAAAAACTTGTTTTCCCAACTAAACAATTCAAAAAGGCACAAGTGCAACTGGTTTCAAAAAACCCAACACAAAAAACCCTTTTAGAGCAAACACAAAATGGGTATTGGAAAATTGGACAAATATTTTTAACCCCAAACTGGTGTGCCATACTATTCACCAGGTGGTGTCATGAAGTATTTTAATTGGCGTGGTCTTGTTTGTCAGAAAAAATTTTGCTGACCAAAACATAACGTATGCCAAAAAACATTGTTGCATTAACCCTGAATTTTTAGGCTTTTCACAAAGACACAACACTTCACTTAACTTATGACACCACCATTCACCAGATACCTCGACCTAACCCTAGAAAAAGACATGATCATACAAAACTCTTAAAATGAAAAAAGATTTGTTTACCCGCCAATAAAAATTATTAAATATACGCAACACCATTAAAGGTTGAACAATTATGACAACAGAAACCGAGCTTAAAGAGCTAAAGGAGACTGTAGCGGTACTTGTTAAAAAAGTTGACAACATGAGTGCACTGTTAGCGAAGCGGTTAATTGAAACTGTTGAACCTTTACCTGATGAGGTAGAAGAGTATCAGAAATTTCAAGAAGAGAAGAAAAGCGGAACTGCTGACCTTATACTCTGGAAAGACCCATAGAAAACGGTAATATTTTTGCCCTTAATCACAGTGTTTTTATTAAACGCAAAGCACGAAAACATTTTGACAGCCTCCCAAAAGATACTCAAGACAGGGTAACTTGTGCTATGCGTGATTTACGTAATGAAGGCTTAAATAGCAATCTGGATATAAAGCAATTAAAAGGATTACCTAATGCTTTTCGGATTAGAGTTGGCGATTACAGAATTTTTTTAGAGCTTACTTCTAAGGATGTAGCTGAAATATATGCAATAAAGCTACATAAAAACGCATACAAGTAAGGCCATTTTATAGCAGAACTACTGGTTTTTTTAATTTGGGTGCATAAAAGGGTGGTGAAAATAAGTTG
>JAITMO010000060.1 GCA_031277345.1 Candidatus Bathycorpusculum soli | reverse complement strand
GGTTATTTTGAGGTTGTAGTATAGAGGGCTTGTGCGTCTCAAACTGCTCTCTATGGTGCCTGTGCCTGTGAATGTTTGAGCCCCTGAATCGTAGAGGTCTTCCATTGCCATTTGTAGGGCTGTTTGGTCGGTGGTTTGTTCTTCCAAGTTTGATTGTAGGATGTCTGTTGTGGTGGTGTTTAGTGCGGATGTAAAGGTGGCTTCTATGGTGATTGTGTTGTCTATTGTCCAGTTTTGAAGGTTTGAGTCCCATTTGTAGGCTGTTGTGTTGATTGGTTTGTCGAAGAATTCGTATTCACAGGTAAAGTTTGTTTCAATATATTTGGGTGTGTCAAATAGGTTGGAGCCAATTGTTAGGTTGTAGTAGAGGTTGCTGGTAAAGTTTTGGTTAGTTAGTTCTTTGGTTACTTTGGGGTTTAGTTGGTATTGAAGTTTTGCGTATCGTTCTTGTGCTGTAAAGTATATGGGTGCTGGGTTGAGGTTTGTTAGGGTTTGATTTTTACTAACTCCCGCATCCTTAGCGATTTGCTCTAAATCCTTGTTATGAGCATACATTGCTGTCACGGTATTACCAAAAGGTGTAGTAGTCAAAGTTCCATTTGAAGAATTAATCTGATCTAAAAGTTGATTTTGCAAATCTTTTTGATTCACAGTTTGATTGTCAAAGTTTGGGTTTATTGCTGGTGGGAAGGTGAGGCTTGCTTGCCACTCAAACCACTCACAACCCGACCCATCTGCTGGCAGGGTTTTTGTCCATGTGTAGGTGTGGTTGGTGTTTGTTTCCCACAAAAACAACAAAGGCAGTTCACTGTTTAGATACTTTTTTCCATCAACAATTAGAACCTGTTGACTGGTTTTTGTGGTTATGCCTTGGATTAAAAATTGGACATTTGAGGATTGATTAAGAAAACTACTTACAGTAAGGTTGGGAGTTAGGGCTTGCTGCATAGTATCTATTTCTGGAAGTTTTTGTGCATAACCCATCCATGTATAATCATCAATAATAGCTCGTTGGTTAAGGTTATATTCTGGTCCGTTGCCGTCATAGCGTACAACAAACGCAAAGGGGTTGTCATAACTTGAACCATTGCCAGATGGAATTGTGTATGCAAGAGTTGCGGTAAAATGGGGATCATACTCTACAATTTGAACACTTAGTACTGCATCTACCACAACAGAAATTGTGGCGTTTTCAGATGCAGAAAAACAACTACCAACAGCACTAAAGTAGAAAGGATATGTTCCTGCAACGGCAGAAGGCAAAACATCAAAGAAACAAAAACCAGCCTCCGATCTAAGATTGCTGCTATCAAACATGTTAAAAACTGATAAATCATAACAAACCTCTACACTCTCAAAAACAACCTCCCCAACAAACCAGACGCTATATGCTACTTCAAATTTATCATTAGGATAAAATGTGCCATCAGCATTAATTGCAGGATAACCATACTTATCCAAAAGAGGTGTAAGATCAAAGCTAATTTCGCTTTCACCTTGCCCTGTCTGAGCAACTATCAAACCAGAAAAAACCGACAACACCATTAAAAAAACAAGTAACAGAGCAAAAACCTGTTTTGCAACAACACACCACTTCCATACTCCTCCAAGTTTATCTTTATTCAACTATTACACCAAAAAATATGCCACCAAAATTTTAAAAAACAATACCAGCACACACGTATGTAGGTGGCAACTAGGTAATCGGCAATAAAATGTTAAATATTACTTAATTAGAAGAAGAAGTGTAAAGTGATGTTATTATGACTGAGGTAGAAATAGCTATAGCGGCTATGCATAGAATCTGCAAAAAATCAGGAGCAGAACGGGTAAGTGAAGCAGCAGCCAAAGAACTCGCAAAAAACCTCCAAGAAATAGGCATAAAAGTCGCTAAAGACGCACTAGATTTTGCAATGCACGCCGGCAGAAAAACCATCAAATCCGAAGATATCGAAATTGCTACCAAAAAAATCCTGAACAAATAGGCCATTCAAAAATTAACCCAATTTATCTTTCTTTCTTTTTTACCATCAACCACTACTACTACGTTGTTTCCGCCATTTTTGATTTTCATTGTTTCTAACTAAACAGAAATGTTTGACGATCTTTAGATTCAAACTTTTTTAAATAGGCAAATACATCCTCTGACTTACACAAAATGTTCTGTTGCACACATTTTGATTGAAAAATACCCCTCAGATAATCACTATTCGAACTATTACATATATACGCATTGCCAAACTGTTGAACATACTTCTGTTTTAAACCGGGAAACTGCTCATCTAGTTTAGCATAAAAATATTCCCGACTCCCCTCTCGCAAAGTCACACCAAAACCAAAACAAAGAATACCCCTAACCCTTGCCTTTACACAATAATCAAACAGTCCCCGCAGGTTTTCTTCTGTATCGTTAATAAAAGGCAGAATCGGACCAAGCCACACAACAGTAGGAATTCCAGCATCTCGCATAGTTTCCAGTATATGAAAACGCTCCAAAGTTGTGGATACATTTGGTTCAATTTTTCGGCATAAATTCTCATCATAAGTGGTTAGCGTGACTTGTACCACACATTTGGTTTTTGCGTTAATTCTTTTCAGTATGTCTATGTCTCGTAAAATGCGATCCGATTTAGTTTGTATCGCTAACCCAAAGCCGTATTTTTCAATTAGCTTGAGGCATTGGCGGGTAATTTGCAGTTCATTTTCAAGAGGGATGTATGAATCGCACATTGATCCTGTGCTGATCATGCAGGGTTTTCTTTTTTGGCGTAGTTGTGTTTCTAAAATTAACGGGGCGTTGCGTTTGACTTCTATGTCTTCAAAGTTATGGTTCATTTGATAGCAGATGCTTCGGCTGTCGCAGTAGATGCATCCATGTGTGCAACCGCGATAAAGGTTTATGCCATTTTGAGGTGAGAGTATGGTTTTATAATTCGTATAATGCAATACTGCGCGCTCCATTTTGTAAAGACATTTTTGTTCACCTATTAATAATTGAGTGTTTGTTAGTGTGTTGGTTGGTTGTTTTTTTGTTTTTTCTTTTAATGTTAGGGTTTTGTTAGAGGTTGATGTAGGATGGATTTTGGTAAAGAGTGTGGTTGTTGGGTTGAGGTTATGTCTTTTATTGTGTCGTGTTGAAACTTTTCAGAAACAGCAACTTCAATCAGAGTGTGGTTGTTGGGTTGAGGTTAGGTCTCTTATTGTGTCAAAGTTGGTGTCGGCTAATTTTGTGTCTGTGTTAGATGTGTTGTTTCGTTTGGGTAGGCCTTTTCGGTTTCTTGTTGTGAACGTTAAGGATGGGGGTGTTGTTGGGCGTGTGTTGGTTAGGTTTTATTTCCAGTTTTTTGATGAGCAGATAAAGGTGCAGGTGTCAAATGTGATACGTGCGCTCTTGGATGTGGAGGTTGTGTCGGTTGATTTTCCTGTTTTAGGAATGTTTGGGGTTTGTTTGGATTTAGACCTTGCTAAGCATTATGCTTTGCCCATAGTTAATCCTCAGCAGGAACTATTGGTTAATTTTGTGGATGAGTTGGTTGCATCTTTTACTGGTGAGGGGTGTCTTGAAATCACTGCTGTAGCTGATCCAAACGCTGTATTGGGTGTGCAAAAGTTTGTGTATGAAAAAACCTCCCACAATTCGGGGTTAAGTAA
>JAITMO010000218.1 GCA_031277345.1 Candidatus Bathycorpusculum soli | reverse complement strand
GGTGAATTGCCTGATGTGAATGGTGATGGGTCATCTGATGGAAATAATGGACTTTCCGATGTGAACGATTTTAGTTTAAGGAACATATTGATTATTTGTGTTACTGTTATTGGTGTAGTGGGACTATTTTGTTTTTCTTGTTTTATTTTTTATGTATTTTTTGTTATTTGAAAGTTAGTTGAGAGACGGAGTAGTATACTATTTCGCCTCTGCGGTTCATAACTGCTATGACTAATTCTTTTTTTTGGTTTTGGCATTGTTGTTGGATGTCTGCTATAAGCTTTATGTTTTGGGGATTTCCTTCTTGTATTCCCAGTACCATGTATGTGGCGGTGTCTTTGCCGTATGTGCCACGTTCGTAAACGCGAAACTCTGTTTTTATGCCAAAACCTTCTCGGACAACGTATCCACGGCTTCTAAGGTCCCGATAAATTAGGTAATTTACCCAGGCGTTTTCGTCTATTTTTTGGTAAGAATGTAATACTGTTTGAAAGTCAACTGGGGTTGTGTTGTGTTTTATGATGATCATTCCTTTATCTTGGAGGTATAGGGCTTCAAAGAAGGTTAAAGTTAGAATCTTGTTTTCTATGTTGCCGTATCCGCGTGAGGCAAGTTGATCAATGTTGCTTTGTTCAGTTACAGTTATGCCTTTTTCGGTAAGTTGCCCATTTGTTTGAAATTCTAATGGAGAGATTTCTTCTTTGATATTATCGCTCAATGTAATCAATAAAATGTTGGAAGCTGCACTTTTTAACATTACGATTTACTATTTAGAGTCTAATCAAAAATAGTTCTAAAAAAATAAAGTTTACTGAGGTTTGTTGTTGCAGTATTATGTTAGAGGGAAAGTTTTGTTAAATTTTGAAAAATGTTCTTTGGTGTATATTCCTGTTTCGGTTATAATGCCTGTTATGTATTTTAGGGGTGTAGCATCGAATGCGGGATTCATAACTGTGGTGTTGTTTGGAGCAGTTTGTTGGCAACCTACGTGGGTGACTTCGTTTGGGTTGCGTTCTTCTATGGTGATGTCTTTTGCTTTGCAAGTTAGGTCAAAAGTGTTTTTTGGAGCAGCTACATAGAAGGGTATGTTATGTTCATGGGCAAGTATGGCTACACTGTATGTACCGATTTTGTTAAAAACAGCATCTTGCACAATTCTATCTGCACCTACAATAACCTTGTTTATCAAACCTTTGCTCATAACATAGCCGGCCATGTTATCGGTAATTAACGTTACAGGTATGCCCTCACGTTGCAATTCAAAAACCGTTAATCTTGCACCTTGCAATAAAGGACGGGTTTCATCAGCTATGACTTTAATTTTTTTACCCTGTGTCCAAGCAGCTCGGACAACACCTAAAGCGGTGCCATATTCAACCGTAGCTAATTCTCCTGCGTTACAATGGGTCAAAATGGTATCTCCGTTTTCAATTATGGCTGACCCATTTTTACCTATGAGATAATTTTGTGCAGCATCCTCATCAGCAATTTTCTGAGCTTCCAAAACTACCAACGCTCGTAATCCGTCAACATCCCCCTTGTATGCACGTACCATGTTTAATATTCGATCAGTTGCCCAGAACAAGTTAACGGCAGTTGGTCTTTGTTTCTTTATTTTTATACCGGTAGATTCTAAATCTTTGAGCAATTCTGAAATTGTTTGTGCCTTTGAATGGTAAGCACCTAAAGCCATTCCAAATGCAGCTGCAGCTCCAAGTAGAGGTGCACCTCGAACTCGAAGAGTCTTTATAGCCTCTGCCATTTGATCAACTGTAGTTAATCTTAATAGGATATTTTCAAGAGGGAGCTTTGTTTGATCTGGAGTAATTACTGTTCCATTTTCCCATTTTATCATACGCATATAAGTGGATCCTCATGCAATTATTGGAAAGCCTATAAAAGAGTGTTACGCTCAAGCTTTACAACATACTAATTTTTAACCTTACCTGTACAAATTGTAGGGTAATACAACGCTCTAAATCTTGTGATTGTGTTTTTTCTTAAAAATAGGCAAGAATTAGTGCGTAAAATAACTATCATGCATTACCCTACTGCCGTAATATAGAATAATAATTTTCTGCCGTCAATTTAGCTTATTTTTCAAAAAGAACCGCAACAACAAGGTTCAAAATATTGCATTACTCCAAAAACTGGGAAGTTAGGGTTTTTAAATCTAAATTTTATGACAAATAATGTTCAAACAAAAGTTGTAAAAGTTAGCTGGTACTGTTTTGTTAAAATAGGTGGTTGTTAGAGGTGTTTTTTATGTGGGTTACAACTACTAGAGGAAATTCTTGAGTGTCTTTTATTCGTTTTTTCCATTCTTCACCTATTGTAGCTAGTGTAAAAAGTCCGGCAACTTCAGCTCTTGCTTTTTTGGTCAAGTTTATAAGTGCTTCTTGAGGTTCTCCGCTTCGAATAATGTCATCAACTATTAGTAGGCTATCATGTTTTTTAATTGCTTCTTTTGGGATATATAGAGTAAGGAGTATGTCTGTGTCGCGTCCAATGAAGTATGTTTCTGTTAGATAGTTTTTTATGCCAGCTTTTTTGTTGTGTTTGGCCACTATTAGGTTTACGCCAAGAGCGTTTGCAACCATTGTTGCTAATGGGATACCATCTGTGGTTGCAGTTAGAACTTTTGTAACTCGTTTTCCTGCAAAACTTGCTAGGACATAATTAGCTGCTTGTTGGAGGATGTAGTGGTCTCCTATAATTTCTGTGTTGTCAAAGTGACCTTTATCAAATTTTATTCGGCTTCTAATTTCATCATCTAACCCGACAAGCTTTGTGAGCACTTGTAAAAAATGTTGTGCTCTTTCAATGTTTGGAAGGACATGCCCCTTTGCGTAGCGACTTAAAACGGTTACTGGTTGACCTGTTTTTGCGCTTAATTCACGATAGGTCATGTTGCGCTTGTATTTTGCAGTACGTAAAAGTTCAACAGCTATTAATCTTAATTTTATATTTTCTGTGTGAGTACTCAACTTTACTTTGCGCTCCTTTTTTACATCTATGTGTCAAATACTAGAGCATTTACAAACATGCCACGCTTATAATTTATAGCTATCGTTAAAATTCAGATATAAACATAAATAGAAAACATAAAACAAAGAAAAAGACAACAAAAAATACTATACTTCACTGCTTACAGTACAATTTTAAGAATACATGGTGTAGTATTTACATGAAAGAGCAGGTACTATCGAAAGGGTAGTTGTTTGCTTTTATCGTAGATTTTATTGTTTATGATGGAGAATATATTTTAAATTCTTATGGTGTATTTAACAAGTTGTTGTTTATAATAGTGGAGGAGAACCGGGAAACGCATCATCTAAAACGTATCTTTATAGTTTCGCTGTTTGGTTCAATTACTTTTGTAGTGAACATATTTCTCTTATCTTTACCGCCTCCAATTAACTACATGTTTATAGCACCTTTAGCTGTACTTTTAGCACTTAGTGGCTTGTTTATAAAAAAAATAGGATCAACATATGCAGGAGCTATTGGAGGGTTGCTAACCGCGTTAGGGAGTCCGGGACTTGGATTACTCACATTTATTGCATCAATACTCTTTGGCGCTCTAATAGATACTTCATTATATGTATTCAGAGTAAAAAAATCGCCACTTGAAATTAGTCGCAATCGGCTTATAGTAGCAATAGCGGTTAGTACAATGATAATTGGCATAACAACCTACACTGCAAGTACCACTTTTCCCGAATACATCAATCTACCAAATATGATGTTTTTTATCGAAAGAAGTTTCCTGCTTGATATCATGGTAATGTTTATGGGACCTGCGACTGGCGCTACCGCAGGTTACGCATCAGCTTACCTTTGGAATAAGCATCTAAAAAGCATCGCCCAAATAATCTAAAAATGCCCTTCAACCATAAAAAAATTAACTTGATTTTTAATTGGCTTTGTTAAAGAGTGAGTTGACGAATTTTTTCGTCGGCAACTTTAGCAATCATTGCATTTGAAACTAGGACACATTTAACACCCGTTAACTCTGCAAGCTCTGCAGGTTTAGCGTCTTGAGTTACCAATAAGAGATCATGCAATTTTGCATATTCCACAACTTCCCGATCTTTAACGCTCTTTAGACCAACTTCTTGAGCCGTAATTACAGTATAACCCAAGGCTTCAAAATATTCTTTTAAGCCAGCAAACATTTCATCAAGCAAAATCTTCATAAAATCACCTAAAATGAAAAGAAAATTATGGTTTGACTTTTAATTCTTCGAGAATCTCTTTAGCACGATTTACGTTAATCATCCTTTCTTTAGCCATCCGTTCAGCAATTACCTCTACAAACTCTGTTGGTGCACCCGCGATTATTGCAACATTTCGCGCATGCAAAGACATGTGACCACGCTGAATACCTTCACTAGAGAGTGCACGTAAAGCAGCTATATTTTGTGCTAAACCTACAGCCGCTAAGACTTCGCCAAATTCGTTAGACGACTTTACATTTAATATTTTCATACAGATTTTTGCTATAGGATGAGTCCTTATAGCGCCACCAATTAAACCTACAGCCATAGGTAACTCAATAGAGCCTTCCAAATCACCGTTAGCGTTTTTTATCCATTTAGATAATGAGGTGTATCGTCCATTTATAGCCGCGTAAGCGTGAGCTCCTGCTTCAACAGCACGGTGATCATTACCCGTAGCTAGTACAGTAGCTATTATTCCGTTGAGGGCCCCTTTATTGTGTGTTGCCGCTCTATAGGGATCTGCTTCTGCAAAAGCTGACGCATAAGCTATGCCTTCAACAATTGCTTCGCCACCGAGAGCTTCTTTTGGGATAGTGCATGTTGCTCGTACAAGTCGTTTAGTGGCAAGATTAGATATGATTCTTAGACAAACGTGTCCACCTGTAACTTGCTCAATTAAGGGAGAGCAGACTTCAGCCATTGTGTTTACTGCGTTAGCACCCATAGCGTCACGGCAGTCTACGTATAATTCGACAATAAGCATTTCGCCCATAGTAGTGTCTATAACTTTTGCGTCAATATCTCTTGCCCCGCCTCCATGCTGATTAAGTGCAGAGTCTTGGGCGTTGGCTTTCTCTAAAATTTCGTCTTTTATTGCTAAAACTTGGTTTTTTGCTTCTTGCGCATTTTTTAGTTTAACAACTTGAATTTGCCCAATCATTACAGGTGTGGTGCTACTAGTGTGGAAGCCTCCGCCTTCGCGAATTATTTTTGCTGCATAGCTAGCTGCAGCAATAACGCTGGGTTCCTCTGTGGCCATTGGAATGATGTATTCAATGTTGTTAATTAGAAAGTTTGCCGCTATGCCTAAGGGTTCAGGGAATATGCCTATAACGTTTTCAACCATGTGATTTGCTATTTCAAGGGGTAATGAGCAGGTTTGCCCAACAAGTTGTGCTTCGCCGTCAGTTAAGCCTGCAAGGTCTTTTATAATTGCTAAACGTTCTTTAGGCGAAAGTTTGTAGAACCCAGAAATAACAGAGGATTTAACCATTCAAACACATCCAATGATAATTTTTCTTAACAGAAGTCAATTTTACTTACACCTATTAAAACATATAGACTGTGTTGTTAGAGTATTTTTTATATTGTTGTCGCTTATGTTTGTAGCTCTTGTACGAGTTTGATTACTTGTGTGATTACGTGGTTGTTAATTTTTTGTCCTTTTTTGGCTGTAGCGGTTGTTGGGTCTCCGTGTACGCCACTTGGGAAGTAGTGTTCGGGGTGTAATACGATTTCGAATCGGGGCATTTTGTAGTGACTTGGTATTCCTTTTGTTTTAATTAGATCTGGGCGTATGTCCATGACTCGTGCGGTTTCGATTGTTCCTGCATGTCCATCATTGGGGTCAGCTAATTCTTTGTTGAGTTCTTCTGCAAAGTCATAATCTGAGAGGACCATGATGCGGGTGGTTTGTTTACCGTTTTTTTCTCCGTTTTGTTGTATGACTTGTTGTGCAGCAAGTTTTAGGGCAACCATGTGGGAGGAGCCGGCGTGTCCGCTTAGGACAATTATGCGATTAAAACCGTTGCGGGTTAATTCTGAGAGGATGTCTTTTACTACGTTAAAAAGAGTGTTAAATTGCAGAGTTATGCTGCCTGAAAAGTTGCGTCCTGCGTTTACAATACCATAACGGAAGGGAGGGGCTACTTTACAGCCTGTTTGGCGGGCTACCTCAAGTGCAACGTATTCAGGTTGAATGCTGTCTGTGCATAAAGGTAAGTGCTCGCCGTGTTCTTCTACGCTTCCAATGGGTAAAATGATTACTATGCCTTGTTTGACGATTTTTGCTACTTCTATGGTACTTAACTCGTCAAGCCATAATAATTGAGATGCATCAACAGCATTAATATTATCTGTCATATTGGTCACTTTTTATTTCTCGCTTTTAATTTTTCAAATTGTATAGTCATATCGGCCCTTCGTTGTTTAGTTGTTGCAACATCTATGATGTAAGTGCCGTTTTTTTCTTCTATTAGCACATCGCCTTCTTGAACGTTGCCACTAATTTTTGTTAGAGGTACATCTTTCAGTAGGTTGCCATTAAATTCGCAGACGGCAAATCCGTTTTCTATTCTATCAACAATTATCATGGTTTACACGTATTACAAGCGTTATAATCAGCATCTATGGCTTCTTGGCGTGAATTAAAGTGTATTCTATTTTGTTCTTGAGGCAAAGACCCACAGGAGGATAAATGAAATGTTTTGCTATTTTTATTACCTATATACGATAATGTTACATTAGATGTTGTGGAAGATTCTTTTGTAATTGATACTGTTATTTCTTTACCATCTGTTACAAAAATTATTGTACCATTTTCATCTGTTCTATAAATTTCAACACCCTTTGTCATAAGACGTGTCATAGCTTCTTTGTGAGGATGCCCATACGTATTATCTGTACCACAACTTATTACAGCATAGATAGGTGAAATAGCATCTAAATATTTCTGGGAACTACTTGTCCGTGATCCATGATGACCTACTTTAAGCACATCAGCACTAAGAGAAAAACTCTGCGATAGCTGTTCATTTTCGGATATACCATCTGCATCGCCTGTAAACAAGAAAACAGTCGTACCAAACTCTACCCGCAAAACAATTGAATAATCATTAAGATCAGCATACTTTGCTGATTTTGGCGCAAGAACCTGCATATTGGCATCGCCCAAACTAAATTCTGCGCCTACACTTGGATTAGTTATAGATATATCCTTTTCTTCAATAGCATTCATCAAGTTTTCAAAGGTCTTTGTTGTATGCACTTTATCAGGCATGATTGCCATACCAATGCTCTTCATTGCTTTAACAACTGACGCCATAGACCCAATATGATCTGCGTGAGGATGAGTAGCTACAAGATAATCCAATTTAGTTACACCATATTCAGCTAAATAATTGAGAACAAACTGGTCTTGACCAGTATTTCCTGCATCTATTAGCATAACATGATCCCCAGTCTTTAAAAGAATACAATCTGCCTGTCCAACATCTAAGAAAATAACTTCCAACACACTATCACTTGGCAGAACCGCATTCGACGACGGTGTAGGCGATACTGTGGTAGTGGCAGCAGGTAGCGTTGATGATATAGAGTCAGATAAAAAGCCTGTTTGATCATTAACCACTACAACTGTAGCAAGAGCAGCTATAATAATGGCTGTTGCCAAAAGATGCCATTTTTTCACCATAAAACCTGATCTCCAACAAACAACAAAGAAAATATACTATTTTGCATTAACCTACTACTGCAGTCAACACTTAATAAATCCAATCGCCTAAAATAGGTAAACAAGTTTTCTACAGCACACATATTATCTCCACTTTAACAGCTAACTAATAGCAGCATATAATCCTTTTTGAGAGTGTTAACTAGGTAATGTTTTTTATGTTGGGGTGTGGTGTAGATGTTGATTTTACCATGTTTTGTACAAAGTGTGGTAGTGAAAAAGTTTACAAGTCTGGTTTTATCAAA
>JAITMO010000056.1 GCA_031277345.1 Candidatus Bathycorpusculum soli | reverse complement strand
TAGCATAAATTTTACCATTCAAAGCAACAACACCCAAATCTCGCCTTGCCTGATTCATCGAAGCCTTTGTACTCCAAGAATTAGCCACCAACTCTGATGCAGAAACAGAATTAAATATTGATATAAACGAGCCACTTATAAAAAAACAAAGTAACATAAACGACAATAATTTATTCATACAGCACCCTAATATTTTATCCTATGTGGCATAAAAAAGTTTTCATTAACAACTCTATTCAAAACAAAATGTTTTGGTGTTCAATAGCATTGATTTGTTGTCTTGTTTTTTGTGGTTAGAGTTATTTTGCAGCAGGCTCGTTTTATTGTCTATCTTGTTTATTGATGCTTGTGTATGTGTTTGTTGTTGTTGGGAATATTTAGTTTAATGGTAACCTCGTTTGTTTGTTTGTTCGTTTTTGTTTTTGCTTGTTTTTGTTTGTGTATGGTGAAATATGTTTTTTAGTGTTATTTACTTGTTGTTTTATTGGTTGTTTTTAACTGTTTAATGTAAAAATTGTTTGTTCGAATTTTCTTCGTAAACCCAATTAAACAAAAACCGTTTAAAACAGAAACAAAAAACCACTCATACACATTGCAGTGAAATGTTTTTAGCACTTAAGAGCTGGTTTGTGTGTTTTTTATTTTTATGTTAGCGTATTTTTAGACATTTTTAAAGACTCTAAATGCTACTATAGCGGTTTAGCGTGTTTTTGTTTGATTTTCCAAGGACTTTTGGTTATGTGATTGCATGATTATATAAACTTCGCTTGATTTCGAAAAAAATTACATACAAACAATAGCTAAAACCAAAATTTTTACGCTAAAAAACGCAACAACAACATTTATTGGAAAACACCCATAAAAACAGATACAACGTTTCGTTTAAACCACCATAAAACTTGACACAACCTTCTCTAACTTTTCTATGTTTAGTTGATGCTTTCGTATACAGAACAATGGATAGGCTTATCTTTTAACGTTACCATTATATTTTGGCGATAAATATGCAGGCAAAGGACGTGAAATTTCAGGTTTCTAGTCGAGAGATGCGTGCTATAGAGACTAATGCAGAATATTTTGGCGTTAGTTTGTTGCAGCTTATGGAGAATGCAGGACGAAATGTAACTCAAGAGATAGTAGAGCGTTTTTCGAATTCTAAAAAGGTTGTTTTCTTCTGTGGTTTAGGCGGAAATGGCGGGGATGGTTTTGTTGCTGCTAGACATCTTTTAGCGCAAGGTTACTCTGTTAGGGTTGTTTTAGCTGGAAAAAGCAAAGATATTAATCATTCTGCTGCGGTGCAGAATTGGAATGCATTAAACATGTTGTCTGATAGGGTGGAGTTGATTGAAGTTTTTGATAGTTCAATTATTCCAGATGTATCGACATCTGATGTGGTTGTTGATGCTTTGTTGGGTACGGGTAGTAAAGGTAAGTTGAAGGCGCCTATTTTGCAGTTAGTTGAGGTTATTAATTCTTTAAAGGGTTTTAAAATTGCTGTTGATGTACCTACAGGAGTAGATACTGACACGGGTGAAGTTGGGAATTGTGCTGTTAGGGCTGATTTAACTCTTACTTTTTATAAATCTAAGACAGGGTTGGATAGGGCTAAAGAATTTGTTGGTGTTTTAAAAGTTTGTGATATTGGATTACCGTTAGAGTTTGAAAATTTTACGGGTCCAGGTGATATTAATTTGGTAGTAAAGCAGCGTTTTTCAGAGGCGCATAAAGGGGTTTTTGGGCGTTTACTTGTTATTGGTGGGAGTAGTGTGTTTTCAGGTGCTCCTGCGCTTGCTTCTATGGCAGCTTTGCGGACGGGTGTTGATGTTGTTTATACAGCTGCTCCAAAGAAAACTGCGCAGACAATTTCATCGATTTCGCCTAATTTAATTACTGTAAAACTTGACGGAGATAATCTTAATCCAAATAATGTAGCTGAATTAGAGCCCTACTTAGCAAATGTTGATGCTGTTGTGCTTGGTCCAGGTTTGGGGTTAGAGAATGAAACGTGTGAGTTTGTGCGTTTATTTATTGAAAGGGCAGAAACTGCCGGTAAAGCGTTGCTTTTAGATGCAGATGGGTTAAAAGCGTTTGCAACATTTAAGCGTCCGCTACAGGTTCCTGTAGTGTTTACACCTCATATGGGGGAATTTACAACTCTTATAGGACAATGTTTACCAGAAAAATTGGAAGAAAGAGTTGTTTTGATGCAAAAAGTTGCCAAAGAGATGGCTGCTGTTTTTCTTGTTAAGGGTAAAGTGGATATCATTTGTAGTCCAGAGAGGGTAAAACTAAATTTTACGGGTAATGCGGGTATGACTGTTGGTGGGACGGGGGATGTTCTGTCAGGTATTGTAGGCGGGTTATTGGCGCAAAAAACGGATGTTTTTGAGGCGTCGGTTGCTGGAGCGTTTGTAAATGGTGCTTGTGGAGATTTTGTTGCCTCCAAAATTGGTTTTCATATGTGTGCTACAGATCTTTTAGATATGATTCCTCACGTATTTAGTAATCCTATGGGTCATTTGAAGGTGCGACAATAAGTGGAAACAGATAAAAATCTGCTAAGTAATAGTTTGGTTGCTGTAAGAGTTAGTGTTTATCATGCTGCGCAGGATGATCCAAAAAAGAATACTGCCCTTCGACTTAGTCGACGTGGATTTGTGCGTATTGTTAAAAAAATCAGGTTTTTACCTAAACGTGCAGTAGTGCTTAATCCGTTTAGTGAGATTGCTTTTTCTCCTGCAGACCGAGGGCGTCTTGAGTGTTTTGGGTTAGCTGCTTTAGATTGTAGTTGGGAGCAGGCTCAAAAAGTGTTAGGTGAGCATGTTAGGGGTACTAGTAGGTGTTTGCCGATTCTAATTGCAGGTAATCCTGTGAATTTTGGAAAATTAACCAAGCTTACTACTGCAGAGGCTTTAGCTGCTTCATTGTATATTGCAGGGTTTAAAAATGATGCTAAAAAGGTGTTATCAATTTTTTCATGGGGACACACGTTTTTTGAGTTAAATCAGCGTTTCTTAGACCAATATGTTACAGCTAAAGACAGCGAAGAGATTGTTAAAATGCAAAAAACTCTATTTGAGAACAACTCTGAGCACAAGCAAACATTTATAGGCCATAACATGTGACGTTTAGAAAGAGGCGTTTTGCTTGGAGTTTATTTCAAACTTTTACATGTTTTTAGGTTCAGTTATACTAATTTCATTAAGCGGCGTCTTAATGCCTGGTCCATTATTTGCTGTTACACTACAAAAAGCAGCAAAAAGCAAAATATCAGGAGTATTAATTGCTCTTGGACATGGCATAGTCGAATTCCCCTTAATGTTTCTAATTTATTTCATATTTATGCAATTTACAATCCCCAACTGGATACAAACAACCATTGGAGTTGTAGGAGGAGCTTTTATGATTTTCATGGGCATCCGCGCTATTAAAAACCGCAACCGCCAAGACAACAATACTATTTTTTTAAAACGCGACTCTTTGTTTGCAGGCATTTATACAACTGCTGCCAATGCAGGCTTTATTTTATGGTGGTTAACTATTGGCACCTCCTTAATTGCAAACGCACAAATCTTTGGCTTAACCGGATTTGGCATCTTTGCAGGAGTACACTGGACAACTGATTTTTTATGGTACACCGCAATAGGCCTATTTATTTTCAAATCACAAAAATTCTGGACAAAAAAAGTACATTACGGCATTACTATATTCTGCGCAAGCGTATTTCTACTATTTGGAGCCTACTTTATAGGCTCAGCCATAATGGCCATTTAAACCTTAAAAAAACATTATTGGCAGCAAACATGATTATTATAAAAAATTTGGGTAACATAAAAATATTTTTAAGAACGTGCGCATAGACGTGCCTATATAAGGCGTATTACTTGAAAGAAGAATTGCAGGGCACTCAGTGGGAAACACTTACGAATGAAACAGCGTTACGAAAATTGAATTCAACTACAGAAGGTCTTTCAAACGAAGAAGTTTCCAAAAGATTAACAATATTTGGAAAAAACAAGCTGCCTGAAGTAAAAAAAGACAGCATTATTAAACGATTTTTAATGCAATTTAACAACTCATTAATCTATGTCTTAATTGGCGCAGCTATACTAACTGCACTTATGAGCCATTGGCTAGACACAGGCGTTATTTTAGGAGTCATTATAATCAACGCAATTATGGGATGTATCCAAGAAGACAAAGCACAAAAAGCACTTGACAGCATAAAAAATTTGCTCTCGCTTAAAGCATCTGTTATTCGAAACGGGAAAAGACAAGAAATTACAGCAGATGGACTAGTTCCAGGAGATATTGTTCTTATGAAAGCCGGCGATAAAGTACCCGCTGACATTCGACTTATAAACGTCAGCCATTTTGAAGTTGACGAATCATCCCTCACCGGCGAGTCTATGACAGCATCAAAAACAATTCACCCTGTTGAAATAGGCACCGTTTTAGGTGAGCGAGAATCTATGGCATACGCAGGAACTATTGTGCGCACTGGAGAAGCAATAGGCGTTGTAGTTTCCACCGCAACAGATACAGAAGTAGGAAAAATCGATACAATGCTCTCCGAAACAAAAACAACTGACACACCACTTATGAAAAAAATAAACAAACTAGGCAAAACATTATCCATTTTCATACTTTCCTGCTCTATATTTCTAATTATTTACGCAATCGCTGTTACAGCAACACCTTGGGGAGAGGCCATTCTTGCCGTAATTGGATTAGCCGTGGGAGCAATTCCAGAAGGACTCCCCGCTGTAATAACAATAACCCTAGCTATTGGAGTGCAACGAATGGCAAAGAAAAACGCCATTATTAGACGATTACCTTCAGTTGAAACCCTAGGTTCAGTTACCGTTATATGCTCCGATAAAACTGGAACACTAACCAAAAACGAAATGACAGCTACAAACATATACACCTCAAACGGAGATTTCTCCATATCTGGACTAGGCTACTCACCAGAAGGAAAAATAACCTTTAAAGATACTCAAACTAATTTTGAACACCCACTACTATATAGGCTTATTCAATCATCATATTTATGCAACGACTCAGATGTTTGCCTGACCGAAACAACTTGGATTCCTCATGGCGCACCTACCGAAGCAGCACTTAAAACCCTCGCTCGTAAAGCTGGATACAATAACACAAACGCCGTTAAAATTGACGATATCCCCTTTGATTCACAATATAAATACCGTGCAGCTTTACGAGATATTGATGGTAAAAGAATACTTTTTGTAAACGGAGCACCAGAAAAACTTATTCAAATATGCACATACCAAACCACAGATATAGAAACAAAAACAATAGACCGTGAATTTTGGGAAGCAAAAATAGAAGAAGCCGCATCCCGCGGACAACGGCTAATAGGCTGCGCTTACACAGAGGTCAACTGCGATAAAAACAATATTAACCATAGCGATTTGAACGGTAAAATGATCTTTACAGGAATCGTTGGAATCATTGACCCGCCACGACCAGAAGCAATAGAATCTATACGTGTATGTAAAAACGCTGGAATACGCGTGAAAATGATCACAGGTGATCATGTGCTTACAGCACGAGAAATCGCTAGACAAATGGGTCTAACAAATAATTCACGTGTTATTAATGGTGCCGAAATTGAAAAAATGGATAACCAACAAATTCGTGAGGACGCGTTGAATTGTGATATATTTGCAAGAACAAGCCCAGAACATAAACTAAGAATAGTTAAAGCTTTGCAAGAGCAAGGGGAAGTTGTAGCTATGACTGGTGATGGAGTTAATGATGCTCCAGCTTTGAAAACAGCAGATATCGGAGTTGCTATGGGCATAAAAGGTACTGAAGTTACAAAAGATTCTGCTGTAATGGTGTTAGCAGATGATAACTTTGCCTCTATTGTATCGGCTGTGGAAGAAGGGCGAACAATACATGATAATATCAAAAAATCCCTGCTATTTATTCTTCCAACAAGTGGCGCAAACGCATTAGTAATCGTAGCAGCAATTCTTTTCAATTTTACGCTACCTATGACTCCAGTACAGATCCTTTGGGTAAACATGGTTACCGCTATTACATTGGCTCTGTCTCTTGCTTTTGAGCCAGCAGAGCAAAACATCATGAAAAGAGCGCCTCGAAATCCTAAAGAATCACTTATTAGTGGATACTTTTTATTCCGCATAATATTAGCATCTGCAATCGTTACTGCTCTTACTATCTTTTTCTTTTCACACTACAATAACAACGGTGCTGATCTTGCATATGCAAGAACTGTAGCAATAAATATGCTTGTTTTCGGTGAAATGTTCTATCTTTTCAATTGTCGCAATATACACAACTCAATATTTAGCAAAGGCTTTCTAAGAAATAAAGTGCCTTTCATAGTCTCAGGAATTTTACTTTTGATACAAATAGTCTTTACCTATCTTCCATTTATGCAACAATTGTTTAACACTGCACCTTTGCTTCTCATTGACTGGTTATACCTCCTTGCTGGCGGCGCAATTATCCTTTTAGTGGTGGAATTAGAAAAGATACTGTCACGTAAAATAATAAAAATCAAGTAACAGTTGATTTGTATGAAATGTGAACAAACACATATTGCAAATGATGGTGGTGTTGGCATATTTTATAAATATTTAAAAGATGCTAAAGAACGCCAGATTGTTTGTGGTCTATATCTGATACGTAGACTGGTAGAAACGCAGATATCGAGTTGCTATATTGGACGATAGATACTATAAATTTTGAAAATAATGAAGAGAGTGCTTATGAGAATTATTGTTGTTGGATGTGGCAAAATTGGTTATACAATTGCAAAAGGGTTGTCCACAGAAAAAGACATTAATGTAACTGTGGTAAACAGCAACCCCGATGTTTATGATAATTTAGCTGAACCAATTGATGCTATATTTATTGTTGGCAATGGAGCAAATGAGAAAATACTAAGTGAAGCGGGTGCTAAAGATGCTGATTTAATTGTAAGTACAACAAATTCGGATGAACTAAATATTTTATGCTGCATTATGGCAAAACATATTGGAACAAAGCATTCAATAACAAGAGTACGAGATCCTGATTATTCTTTGGAATCTAACAAACTTTGGAAGAGTTTGGGAATTGATGTAGTTATCAATCCAGAGCAGCAAACAGCAAAAGAGATTTTGAGGATTTTAAAATATCCAACAGCGGAAGGTATTGAAGCCTTTATAGATGGCAGAATTGAACTGGTTTCGTTTAAGGTGTCAGATGCACCTGAATATTTTGTAGATAAAAATGTTTCACAAATTTTTAACAGACAAAATAAAATTCTTCTTGCAATTATTGAAAGAGAAAATAGTGAATTAATTCCTCACAGCAATTTTGTTTTTGAGCATTCTGATGTTATTAGAATTTTGGGGCAACCATCAGAGATTATAAATTTTTTACACAGCTAAGAAAAAAACCAAAAAAACAAGAAGTAATAATTATAGGCGGAGAAATAATATAGCAGCTTAACTTTTTATAGTTTATGGTGTATTGTTGTGGTGTTGTGAAGTGAATAGAGCCTTTATCGTTACGTGATCGAGAGACAATTGTTAAGCATAAACAGACTGGCAAGTCAGGGTATGAAATTGCACAATGGCTGATGGTTCACAGACAAACAGTTAGTCGAATATGGCAACAATTTCTAACAACTGGAAATATCACACCCAAGCCTAAAAACAGTGGAAGAAAACCAAAAATAACAAACGAAATCATGGAAAAAATCCTCTC
>JAITMO010000193.1 GCA_031277345.1 Candidatus Bathycorpusculum soli | reverse complement strand
AAACTTGTTTGTATTGAAGAGGTAGAAATGGAGTGAGATGTGGTCTTATGTCCATAATAAGAAGCAGCAGTGTTAACTTTGGCATGCAATAGACCATTAGAGTGGTGAGGTTTTGGCTTTACGTTTGGGACTTGTGAATATTGTGTTTTGGAGGAGTTGCTTTTGTTATTAAAACCGTTTAATATTTCTAAAGTTTATGTTGATGGTAATTATGTGTATGAGAAAATTCTTGGTGTTGATAAGGTTAAAGTTGGTAAGTGGAATACGTAAAGGATTGAGTGTAAGTATCTTTCGTTGCGGATTTGGGTGAAACGCTTGGCAAGAAAAATCATATGTTTTTCAAAGTCTCTTCAAATGCACAAAACAGTCGTCGGACTATGTATCAACGTGAAAATCTTTAAACACCCACCAACAACATAAACCAATATCGAACACTACCAAAAATAAAGGCACCTTAACAGTGCCTTGATTCTTTTTGGTTTTTATGCGGTTATTTTGTGCTTATTTGAACCCTTTTGATGCTGCGTTAATAGAAGATGAGCGGAAAGTGATTTTTTTGATTGGTAGTTTGTCTTTTAGAAGCTCATAGAAAAGTTCGCAAAGATTTTCACACGTAGAAACTTTTTTGGTAACAACTATTCGGTATTCAGGGTACGACCAAGCAAGCGGATGATCTATCTTTTTGAGAGGAACACAATTCTCTGGATCATTGTTAATGCCATGCGCTTTGTACACGGCAAGAACCGCTTCAAGAAGTGGGTCGCCTTCCTGAAATATTGTTGCATGGTGAAAGTGATCGCAAATTTCCCATGCTTTTTTGGAGCCATCTTTACAAGCGTGCGCAAAACCAGTTACCGGATCTACGACATCTTCAAGTTCAATAGTTAAAAGCCCTGAGTGTCCATGAAGATGTTTTGCTTCTCTTGGCCAATTCATAAATCTATGGGCGTATTGAAAATCAAGATTTACAATTGAGGTATATTTATCGTTTAACATAATAACATACTCTTTAACTTTTTATTTTGAATTTGCCTGTGAGAAACAGGCATAGTTTAGGAGGTTTTGTTGCCTTATTAGCTTTTCTCTTGCTCTAATGGCTTGTTCTATATAGAATTAGGTCTACACTTTTATTTTTAGGTGTACATCTGCTACTGATATTAAATGTTTTATTGGATAGAACATGTTAAAGTGTTAAAAGGATAGTTTTTATGTTTGATTTTTTATTACGTCAAAGGGATATGTTATGAATATTGATAAACTTGTTATAGGTTTAACAGGTATGCCTGGTGCTGGGAAGTCTGTTTTTGTAGAGATTGCAAAGTCTGTTGGTTATGTTGCAGTGACTATGGGTGATGTTATACGTGAGGAGACTCAACGGCGTGGCTTGGAATTGAATCCGCAAAATGTAGGTAAAGTGATGTTGGATTTGCGTATTGAGGGAGGTGATAATGTGATAGCTAAGAGATGTGTGCCAATAATTGAGGCTCAAACAAGTAGTCGGATTGTTATTGATGGTTTGCGGAGTTTAAATGAAGCTGAGGTGTTTAGAGCGTATTTTGCAGGTTTTAAGCTTGTTGCTGTTCATGCATCATCTGAGGCTCGGTTTGAACGTTTGAGTATGCGTGGTAGAAGTGATGATCCCAAGTCTTTTGAGATGTTTTGTGAACGGGATATGCGGGAGTTAGGTGTTGGTTTGGGTAGTACTATTGCTTTGTCTGTGGATGTTGTGGTCAATGATAGTAGTATAGAAGTGTTTAATACTGAAGTGAAAAAGTATTTGGAGTTAGTTGAGGCTAAATGGAAGCAGCAGTAACTATTCATATGGAAGTTGATGTTAATCCTACAGAGGATGAAGAGAAAGTAAAGAAGGCTATTATTAATTTGCTTGATAATCCAGTTTTTACTGTTGAACCTGCTTTTATAGGTTTTAAGCTTAGAGCAGATGCTAACGGTCAGAATTCTTTGATAAAGTTTCGTAGTTTGTTGCGTAATGATCGCATACGGGATGCTGCAAGAAAAATGTTGTATCGTGCAACATATGATAACAAGATTAGTTTTTATTTAAATAAGCAGGTTGCTTTTGCGGGGCATATTAGTTTTTCTGAGGAGAGTGCAGAGTCGCCTTTAGGGCCTATACATGTGGTTATAGAGACGGGGGCACCTAAGCAGCTTGTTGAGTGGTTAGCTGAAAAGTCAGAGAAAAAGTGAGTCGTTTGATTGTTGAGAGGGCGTGTGTTACAAAGTCAGGAGCTGTTCTGTTAGGCGATAGCGTGGCGTGTGACGCGTTTGATGCGGATAGACCGTTGCGAATTGTTACTCATGCTCATGCAGATCATTTAGGAGGTTTGCGAAAGAGCATTAAATGTTGTGAAAAGGTTCTTATGACGCCTGCTACGCGGGATCTTGCAGAAATTGTAAATCCAACGTTTAAACTTAGAAACGAAAATGTACATACTTTGGAGTATGATCAACCTTTTAGATATAATGATGAGACAATTACGCTTCTAAAGGCTGAGCATATTATGGGTGCTTCTCAAGTGCTCGTAGAAGATGTTAATGATACACGCATTGTTTATACAGGAGATTTTAAGCTTGAAGGAACACCTGTTATAGACTGTGATGTTTTGGTAGTTGAGGCTACGTATGGTAATCCTTTATGTAGACGTAATTTTGATGTAGATGTTAGCGATTTACTAGTTTCTATGATCGAGAGACGTTTACGTGGCGGTACAGTTTACATTTTTGGTTTTTACGGTAAACTACAAGAGGTTATGCAGATGCTGCGAAAAGCCGATGTAGAAGTGCCGTTTGTAATGCCAAATACTGTGCATGAAGTCTCCAAAGTTTGTAACAACTATGGTATGAATCTTGGCAGTTTAACATTAGATTCCAGCAGTGAAGGGCAAGAATTGCTTAACAAAGACTTACCATGTGTTGCCTTCTATCACACTAATACACGTTTCAAAGTTGGACTAGATAGTGCACGAATTTGTGTAAGCGGATGGGAATTTCAAAACCCCTGCAAACAAATTGATGCCCAAGAATATTTAGTAGCATTAAGTGACCATTCAGACTTTGATAGTTTAATAGAGTATGTAAAACGTTCCAAAGCAAAACAAGTCATAACAGACAATTACCGCTCAAGTTACGGAAAGATTTTAGCAGACGAAATAAGAAAAAAAATAGATGTGCATGCAGTAGCACAACCCATAACAAAAGGACAAACAACTCTTGTATAGCAGTTATTTATTTTTGAAAAAGAGTTTCGTGTTTTTTTCATCCACCACAATTGTTGCAGCTTTATCAATTTCATCTGCTAAAATCATTTTTGAGAGCTCATTTATTACCTCTTTTTGAATTACCCGTTTAATTGGTCTTGCACCGTACTGTGGATCAAACCCAATTTTAGCAATGTATGCTGCCGCTTTTTTAGTTACAGTCATATTTATGCCCGTCTTTTCTAACATTTTTTGAACAATACCTAACTGGTTTTCGACGATTTTTGATATTTCATTCCGAGTTAAAGGTTGGAACATTATTATTTCATCAACACGATTAAGAAATTCAGGCTTAATTTCTCGCCTAAGTTGACTAAAAACCTCTTTTTTTGTTTTATTTAACACTTCTTCACGGTTATCAGGCGTTATTTTTTCAATATTTTCTTGGATAAAGCTAGAACCAATGTTTGAGGTCATAATAATTATAGTATTTTTAAAGTCAACTGTTCGGCCTTTGTTATCAGTTAATCGGCCATCATCTAGCACCTGTAGTAAAATGTTAAAGACATCAGAATGGGCTTTTTCAATTTCATCAAGTAAAACAACAGAGTAGGGTTTACGACGAACAGCCTCAGTTAATTGACCACTTTCTTCATACCCAACATATCCTGGAGGAGCGCCAACAAGTCTTGAAACCGTGTGTCGCTCTTGATATTCAGACATATCAATTCTAATCATACTATTTTCGTTATTAAAGAGAAAATCCGCCAAAGATTTAGCTAATTCAGTTTTACCAACACCAGTAGTGCCAAGAAAAATAAAAGAGCCTATAGGACGCTTAGGATCCTGTAACCCAGCACGACTACGACGTATAGCATCTGAAACAGCCGCAATCGCCTCTTCTTGGCCGACCACACGCATATGTAGTTCTGTTTCAAGATTTAATAGTTTTTGGCGTTCACTTTGTAACATTCGAGTCACAGGAATTCCTGTCCAGTGAGAAACAACATTAGCAATTTCCTCAGTACCTACTTCCTGATTTACAAGAGCAAAATTCTTTTGCACCTCAGAGAGTTTTTCTTTTAATTGCTCTATACTTTTGGTAGCTTCGGGAATTTTGCCATACTGAATTTCAGCAACTCTTGCTAATTCGCCTTTACGCTCAGCAGTATCTTTTTCAAAGTGTAGTTGCTCAATCTCATTTTGTTTTAACTGCATTTTTTCAACTAGGTCTTTTTCAGCTTGCCATTTAGCCTTTAGTTTGTTGCGTGCTTCAGTTAAATTAGCAATTTCTTCATTGATGGGTTTGAGTTTTATTTCATCTTTCTCGTGTTTAATGTCTTGTTTTATGGCTTCACGTTCAATTTCTAACTGACGAATTTTACGTTCTATAACCTCAAGCTCTTCAGGAACACTGTTAATTTCAAGACGTATTTTTGCTGACGCTTCATCAATAAGATCTATAGCTTTATCAGGTAAAAATCTATCAGAAATATACCGCTGCGAGAGTTCTACAGCAGCAATTATAGCTTCATCTTTTATGTGCACATGATGAAATACTTCATAACGTTCTTTTAGACCCCGAAGTATAGATATAGTATCAATAACACTTGGCTCATTAATCATGATAGGTTGAAAGCGTCTTTCCAAAGCTTTGTCTTTTTCAAAATATTTCTGATACTCTTTTAATGTAGTTGCACCAATAGCTCGCAACTCTCCTCTTGCCAAAGCGGGTTTTAAAATGTTTGCTGCATCCATTGCGCCTTCACCTGCACCAGCTCCAATTAGCATGTGAATTTCATCGATAAATAGAATTATTTCGCCTTCAGAGGTTATTACTTCTTTTATAACGCCTTTTAGTCGTTCTTCAAATTCACCTTTGTATTTAGCGCCAGCGATTAACGCACCCATATCTAGAGAATAGATCTGTTTTGTTTTTAGGTTTTCAGGCACATCACTATTGATAATACGATGAGCTATGCCTTCAGCTATGGCAGTTTTTCCTACACCAGGTTCACCTATAAGTATAGGATTATTTTTGGTTCTTCGAGATAAAATTTGCAAAACTCGGCGAATTTCTTCATCTCGGCCTATAACAGGATCAAGTTTTCCTGTATGAGCTTGAGTGTTAAGATTTATAGCATATTTGTTTAAAGCATTATACGCATTTTCTGCTGTTTGAGAAGTTACTTTTGAGCCTTTACGCAGTTGAGCAATAGCTGTTTTTAATTTTTTTTCTTGAACACCACACGTTTGCATTAAACGTTGTGCGGGATCGTTAATAGACAAAGATGCTAACAGTAATTGTTCAATTGATATGAATTCGTCTTTTGCCTCTTTTGTATATTCTTGGGCTTTTTGTAAAACTTTGTTGAAATTTGTTGATAAATAAGGTTGACCGCCAGTAACTTTTGGCAAAGCATCAATTAATTTGTCAAGTTGATCTACAAAATATGACACGCTTACATTTAATTTAGTTAGCAAGTAAGGTATTATATTTTCGTCAACACTTAACATTGCCTTTAGAAGGTGTACTAATTCTATTGCTTGATTCTGTTTTGACATTGCAATTTCTGTTGCTTTCTGAATAGCTTCTTGGGACGTTACAGTAAAATTATCTATATTCATAAATTAACTCCCATATGTTAAAAATATTTCAATAGTTATTTACTTTTCTTATAAAAAATAGTGATAAAAACATTAAAGCAAGCAAGGTTTTTAATAAAATTACAAAACAAATCACTTAAACCACAAACCAAAAATAAAGTTATAAATTTTAGTTAATAGAACATTTTTTACGTAAAAGCTTAAAACCTCTATAACGTATTATTATCAAGAAAGTGTTAATTTACAAAAGATGATTAGACATTGAGAAGCAATGAAGTTAAAGCAGGAACAGAACATGCCCCTCATCGGGCGTTATTTAAATCCTTAGGCTTAGATAATGATGACTTAGCTAAACCATTTATTGGAATAGCAAACAGTTACAACACAATTGTCCCCGGACACATACATCTACGCACTCTTGGCAATGCCGTAAAAGAAGGCATCATATCAGCTGGGGGCACTCCATTTGAATTTAACACCATAGCAGTCTGTGATGGAATAGCCATGGGACACGAAGGTATGCGTTATAGTCTGCCCAGTCGCGAAATTATTGCAGATTCTGTTGAGATTATGCTTCAAGCACATCGACTTGATGGCCTTGTTATGATAAGTAATTGTGATAAAGTTACACCTGGTATGCTTATGGCTGCTGCTCGAGTAGATATTCCTGCAATAATGCTAACAGGAGGACCTATGGCTGCAGGACAGTTTAAAGGTAAAAAAGTTAGTTATTCAAGTGTACCTGAAGCTCTTGGGCAGGTGGTTGCAGGAAAAATAAGTGAAAAAGAGCTATGTATGCTAGAAG
>JAITMO010000047.1 GCA_031277345.1 Candidatus Bathycorpusculum soli | reverse complement strand
ATGCAAACCCTCCTCCACAGGCCGATTTTTAAACCGTTTCTTAAGAATATACGCATTAGTAATTACAGCCTCAAACCCAAAAACATCCTTCAACAGCTGAGGTAAAACAGGCTGCACAGACGGATTAATAACAGGAAACAACAAAGGAGTCTCAACTGTACCACTCTTTGTTTTCAACTTACCAATTCTACCAAGCAAATCCTTTTCTTTAACTTCGAAACTCAAAGACCAAACCTAACAACACACACAACAAAACACATAAAAAAGATATCGACAAACAACACAACAAACCACATAAAAAGACAAACAAACACCAAACCCATTTGTTTTCTTAATTGTCACAAAAATAAAAAGCAACATCAGGTAAAAAGAGTGTTCACCTAAAGGTGAGTAGTGCTGTTTTTTGAAATGTTGTAAAGATGTCTTTGTTAGTTAAAGCGTACCAAAATCTAAGCGACAAATCAACCATTTCAATCTTTTTAGAAACAACCCTTGCACACCTAACAAACCTACCCAAATGATGACACGCACTACTATTATTCTACTCAAAAGTCCTAGTGCGTTTAGATGGTCTAGAAATTGTAACATATTTGTCCGTTTGGAAGTTGTTGTATGTTGTGGCGGTTTTGTTTTATGCGTTGTGTGTAGTCGTGTATTGGTTTATTTATGCTAATGTTTTTTGTGTGTTCTGGGATTTTAAAAGGCAGAGATTTTCCTGTTTGGTTGGTTGGTTTTTGAGCCGAAAATTGAGGAACAAAACCAGACACTAACACTTGGTGCAGGGGGGATTGACCAGTTTGAGTCTGGAGCTTTTCCTCAAAACCATAGCCAGTTCGATTTTGAGAGTTCATATTAAACACTAAATAAAGGAAAGTCCATAACAACAATAAATTTTTTCCATATGCACCTTTGAATTGTTATGTTTAGGGCATTTATTACCATAATTTTTAAGCCTACTCTTAAAATTACGCAATACACTTCCCTAACCTGTTTATCAATAGAAACAGATGACTTATATACCCTAAAAATAGTTAAGCAGACGATTTAAGAGGATAATTATATGGTGAGTGCCATGATTTTGTTGAATTTTGGCAGTATTTTACTTGGATTGATGGCGTGGATACTTCCTATTGTAAACCTTGCGATAGCAAATAAGGCTAAACACAAGAACTGGGCTGCATTTTCTATAGCAAGTTTAAGTGCTTGTGCTATTGCCGTGTGTATGCAACTTTACAACATTGTTCACATGGTAAATGCAGAAGCTTGGGGATCACTCATGGATACCTCTAATGCAATGGCAAATGTGTCTTTAGTGCTTATTGTAATTACAATCACACTTAACGTAATCACACTAATTATATATCGTAAAAATAGTGAAAAATAAGCTACATCCGTGGTGACTGCTCTATTCAAATTTGTTTCCTTTCCTCAAAAAGACAGTTTAATTTTTGAGACACATATTAAACACTAAAGAAAAATTAGATGACTAATCATATTTTTCCATGTATAGACCTCAGAATTTATGGTATTTGTTTATCCCAATTTTTAATCCTAATTTTAAAAGTAAACAATACACGTTGTCTATAAGAGATTGTAAGGAAGAAACAGTTAACTATCTGTTTATAATATTATAAAGGGGTTAGTGCTTTGAAGGGATGTTATAGTGTATAGTTGGCTGAATGTTGCTAGCCTTGTACTTGGACTGATTACATAGCTACTTCCCGTTATAAATCTTGCAATAGACAATAAAACTAAACACAAAAACTGGCCAGTATTATCCATAGCGAGTTTAAGCGTTTGCGCTATCGCTGTATGCATGCACCTTTTCTACAGCAATCACATAGTAAAGATAAAGGATTGGTCAGCACTTACAGACATCTCTTACGCAATAGCGTATGTATCTTTAATGCTCGTTGTAGTTACAATTGCACTCAACGCAATCACAGTAGTGATGTATCGCAAAAAGGATTGACTTGCAGATTATTTTCCTTAAACCGTAGCATTTCAATTTTGAGAAATCATTTAGACACTAAAGTAGCTAACGCAGGCTTATTCATTAATAAGTTTTTTTCACAATCCTGAACAGCCTTGCTGTCTATAGATTTTTCAATGAAATTATGAAAAGTATAAAGGGATAAAAAGAAGCAGTTTAATTCAATGCTATGGGGTTAGCGGATGGACGTTTTGCGCAAAGATGTTTGCAAGTGCTTGTGTGTCTTGATTACCTACAATGAGATAGTCCCCATAGTTTATCTGAATTATAAGGCAAGTAGAGTTAGTTGTTGTTACATAAGCTGTAGCGCCATTGCCTAAAGCAAATAAACCCACATATGTATTACCATAGTCAAGTCCATGTTTTTTATATAATTTAAAATCCCCTGAACCCATCTCACTAACAAAAGCTGTAACTATCTCATCAGACCAAACCATCTTATTAGTGTCAGCAGTCGAATCATAATTTGAGAAAAAATATCCAGAAGTTACAGCTATACTCCCCTCATAGATAGTCACCTTTGAAGGCGAAGGAGTACTGAAGGTCAAACAAAGTATCACGACGCCAAACAATAGCAACATTGTTCCAGTAACCACATAACCATAGACAACACGGTTAGTCATTAGTTTTGGATAATAGCCAACAGGAAACTCATCTATCAGTTTTATTGATGACCTTGTTAATATCAATATAACGCCAAGGATAATCAGACCAGTGACTACTATCAGTGCACCAACATTAATTGATGGCTGTACAATAAACTGGGCAATCACATTTGGCAAGTATATTCACCAGTAATTTGCATTAAATTAAGTATTAGGGATATTTAACGATGGTGGAAAACATTTTTGAAAAATCGTCAGTACAATTGTGGCGTAATGACAAATTATTCAACAGCCAAAAATGCGGACGCTGCAAATGGCACGTGAGTAAGTGTATTTAAAAATGCTGTCTTGTTCCAAAACTATTTCCTCTTTTTTCTCTATATTACGATTCACTACTAAATCACACATAGCTTAATAACAACACCAAACATCTTCCAAAAAATACCCCACAGCACAAATAAAATACATGTCCAAAGTCGAAAACAAAAAACAACTCAAATGGCACCTACAACAACACCAACAGAACAACACAACCATAAAACACGCAACAAATCACCTAAAAATAACCCATAGAAAAGTCAGATAACTCTACACCCAATACAAAACAACAAACACCAACCCAACAGTAGAAAAAACGTTGACCATCCTAAAAAACAAAACACCCCCAGAAACAATAGAAATAAAAAAACTAGAATCCAACAACAAACAAGCTGCTAAAAGCACATTTTCACCGAGAGCTAAACACATACGGGATATCTGTTTATGTCCATTTTTAGTAAGTGTTATAAATTATTATTCTTTGTAAGTATAGATGGTGATATGTATGAACTTTAAAAATAGGTTCAAGTTTGATTCACAGAGACTTTATAGTAAACACGGTATTTATTTTTTATTTCTTTACTGTTTGTTGTAGGGTTAGTTTTTTCTCCTTTTGTTTCTGTGATTAGCAATGTTTCGCTTTTTGTATCTGCTGTAGATGTATTGGTTGGAGATGAAGATACATTTTAGGGCTGCTGTGGCTAATGCTCCTTTGGACGGGGCTTCTTATGTCATTGCTATCGCAAATCACATTTATCTTAAGAGTGGGTCACTTGTTATTCCTGAAGGAGTGAATGTTACTTTAACAGTTGATAATAGTGGCGTTTCTTGGAATGTTACTGCTTTGGGTGATTTTGATGTTATTATTGTCGAGGGCGGGGGTGTTTTGGTGTTTGACGGGTGTGGTTGTTAGTCATGGTGTAGGGTTTAGTGGTTGTGGTGTTTTTGTAATGGAGGCTGGTGAGTTTTACTTGCGTAGTGGTTTGATTGCTGATAACACATTGTTGGATGTTGATGGCGGGGGTGTGTATAATTGTGGTGTTTTTGTAATGGATGGGGTGCTGTTTCGGGTAATACTGTGACTTGGGCTAATGGTGGTGGTGTGTATAATACGGGTAATTTTACTTTTTTTGGTGGTGAGATTTCTGATAATGCGTGGTCGGTGTGTACAATTTTTATGGTAATTTTACTATGCATGATGGTGAAGTCTTAGGTAATAGGTATGGTGTGTTTACTTCAGGTAATTTTACTTTGTTTGATGGGTGATTTCGAGTAATAACCTTGATGGTGTGTATAACAACGAAGGCGTTTTTACTATGTTTGGTGGCAATATTTTGAATAACACAAGTTGGCAGGGTACTGGTGGTGGCGTGTACAATTTTGTTTGGGGTAATTTTAGCATGTTTGGTGGTGTGATTTCGGGTAATATGGGTAATGGTGTGTATAACTATGCTTGGCATAATACCGGTACGACTGATGAGCCTTACGGCAATTTTAGCATGTTTGGTGGTGTGATTTCGGATAATATGGGTAATGGTGTGTATAACTATGGTAATTTTAGTATGTTTGATGGTGGTGTGATTTCTAGTAATTTAGGTAGTGGTGTGTATGCTTATGGTTGTTTTAACATGTTTGGTGGTTTGATTTCTAAGAACATGGATGGTGGAGTTAAAAGTAGTGTTATTTTTAACATGTATGCTGGTGAGATTTCGGGTAATATCGAGTTGAGTTCTGATGGTGGCGGCGTATGTAACAGGGGTGTTTTTGAAATGTTTGGGGGTGAGAACGGGTAATTCCGCTACTGTAAATCGTGGTGGGGTGTGATTAATTATTCGACTTTTAATTTAATTGGGGGAGTGATTTCG
>JAITMO010000109.1 GCA_031277345.1 Candidatus Bathycorpusculum soli | reverse complement strand
AAAACACAAAATCCCCTACCCAATTTTGAGGGTGATAACAAGGATCAACTCAGTTGGATGTTGTGGTGTACAGCTTGGCTGCGGGAGGCTAAGCGGGTCTGCAAACAAGGCGCGCCGATATGTGTGTTTATTGATTTTAGGCAGTTGGATGCTTTGAAGTGGGCTATGCAATGGGCAGACTGGCTGATAAATGGCATTGTGGTCTGGGATAAAACCGAAGCTGCACGTCCCCAACTGGGAAGGTTTCGCAGCCAATGCGAATTTATCTTGTGGGGCAGCACGGGTGCTATTAGCGTGAAGCGAAATGTTCCAGTGCTTAAGGGTTGTTATAGGTATCCTACACTTAATAGGGGTAAGTTGCATCAGACACAGAAACCCTTGGCTCTGATGAAGGATTTGGTGAAAATTGTTGAGTCGGGTGAAGTCATCTTAGACCCTTTCTGCGGATCAGGCACAACTTTGGTGGCAGCGTTGTTTGAGGGGTATAGTGCTGTGGGGGTTGAGGTGACTAAAGAGTATGCAGCGGTTGCTCAAAAACAAATAAACCATCTAAACAGTCAAACACTATCAACTAACACGGAGGCAACCATGTGAATGTCATCCGAGTATGTGAATTATTTGCAGGGATTGGGGGTTTTCGACTTGGACTTGAAAACGCCTCACCCCAGTTCCAAACAGTGTATGCTAACGAACTCGATAAATGGGCTGCAAGCATCTACCGTTATCACTGGAACGATAACACCCTCTGTGAAGGTGACATCAAAAACATACAGACAAAAGAGTTGCCCAATTTCGACTTGTTGTGTGGAGGATTTCCTTGTCAACCCTTTTCACTGGCTGGAAAACGTCAGGGAATTAACGATTCACGAGGCACACTTTTTTGGGAAATACTGCGCATTGCTAAAGCAAAACAACCTAAAATTATCCTTCTCGAAAATGTCCCGGGATTGCTTAGTGTACAACAAGGCAAAGTCTTCCAAACAATTATTGAAGACTTGGGGGAATTGGGGTATTTATGCGAATGGAAAATATTTAACAGTCAATACTTCGGAGTGCCTCAGCAACGTAGAAGACTCTTCATTGTTGCACATTTTGCAACCCACGGGGGAGGTGGAGGCGCAGTTTTTCCTCTCGGAAATGGCAGTGGCGTATGTTTTGAGGAAAATCGTGAGCAAAAAGTTTGTGCCACAATTATGGCAACTTATGCCAAGCGAGGCGGGGGAGGAACGTATATAGTGCAGCCTCGTCCAACAGCCACAAACGATGATCAGTTTAGAGTGTATGCGAATAGAGTGCCAACACTGTTGGCACGTATGGGGTCGGGTGGGGGGAATGTGCCTTTGGTTTTGTGTGAGAATCAGGGTATGCGCAGACTAACCTGTATAGAGTGTGAAAGATTGCAAGGCTTCCCCGATAACTGGACTTTAACAGGCTTAACGGTTAAAGGTGAAACTAAAATTTCCAACACCCAACGCTACAAATGCCTTGGAAACGCCGTAACTACAAACGTCATAACCCAAATTGGAAAACTAATCCTAAACTTTGAAAAAACAGGTAAAGAGCTATGAACAAAAAATGCCATAGCCAAATTTACTGCCCAAACAAACTATACACGCCCGCTAAAACAACACAAACAACCCAACAAGATAGAAGAGGTGAAACACCATAATACACTTTCGTTTCTTATCATAGTATGATATCCTCATAATATGATAAAAATAGGTTTCTAAATACCCTTTTTTCCCTCTTACTTAGTGCAGAGAATAAAAAAATTATGTCATATCATAGTATGATATCAAAAAAAAAAATAATAAAATAAAATAAAAAAGAAAAATGTAAACGATAAGTGGTGTGTGTGACTAGGCAGGCAGATCCTAAAGCTACAGGCTATTTCAGCATAAAGGCAAGAAACGAATCTGAACATCAACTAATAGGTGACCTAAAACGCCTAGCCCGCCAAGACAACATAAACCTAGCCGACCTTGTTTTCGAAGGACTACAACACCTCTTCAAAGCCCACAAATGGCCTCCTATAAATCCCCAACAGCAACTATCCGTTTTCCAACAAGAAAAACTCGCCATAACAATAGAAAAATGCAAATGCGGACACCCCGCAATAATTACTGCAACAGACCTACGAGGCATAACACAAATAGAACGCCACTTCTGCCAAACCTGCTTCAGCAACGTACCCAGCAAATACGACACAAAACTCTGGAAAATAACAACCGACCGAAGAAAAACAAAACAGCAAAATAGTTCAAATCACTTGTCTAAAGACTGAACTTACCTATAGAGTTAAATAGGTTTTAAAAGAGATAAAAATACAGGATCTATCTTTGGAGAGGTATCATTGGAAAAAACAGATAATCCCGTTAGATATAAGAATCTAAAATATCTTGATATCTGCATAGCATTAATAATTATTGTTTCTGCAATGAGTCTACTGATATATGGAAAGACTCTGAATCTTACGTATGTTCCAAGTGCTGTGACCGGATTTACCACGATATCTGGGATAATAATTGCGTTTATCGGTCTATTAATATCTCACATATACACTCAAGAACGAACAGATCGTAAAATATGGACAAAGTATCGTTTTCTTATGGTTATTGCTACGGTCTTCATGAGTATGGTGTTTGTGATTGGTGGATTAGTTAAGTTAGCTGAGGGTAACTTAATATTGGCATACAAGTTAGCATCTATAGGAATTTTATCAACGAGTTTAAACGTGGTTTTTCTCCCGCAAAACTTGAAGGCTTAACCGATCATCTGTGGACATGGCACGAGTTCTTCTATTTTAATTAGATATCCTAAACCAGGACACTACCGTTTTTCTTTATGTTGCATTGTTAAAACTATGTTTTTTCTTTGTTTTATTATTCGTTGCCCGCACATCAATCAATACATTAAAAATAAACACTCAAACTATATAAAACTATCAATGTAAACTAAAGTTGCTATAAAACAAAGAATACTAAAAAACACATCAATATCAAAACGAAAAAAATTGCTGATTATTAGACGATAAACATAGTGTTAAAACTGCAAGCGAGCAACATGAAGTAGTAACACTATGGAAAAAGGCTCGAATATGTAGGTGTGAAGGAAAACTTAATATTCTTAAGAAAACGTAAATGATAATGCTCTCTGTTTACAGCGGTACATCCAGAAATGTTCCGAGGTAAAGAAAAAGGTATGTTAAAACGTGCCGAGGTAGCTCAGCCTGGGAGAGCGCTCGGCTGAAGACCGAGTTGTCGCATGTTCAAACCCTGCCCTCGGCACCACTCCATACTTTTGGAATATGCCCGCGACAAAATTTCCGTTTTTGGATATGCCCGCGACAAACTACTATTTACGCTTCCGAAACAGCTTAATCTCATTGTTTTCCCCATAACAACAATGAAGCTCAAAGCCATCTTCAATCAAAACAACCGCTTCAGCAGGACTTTTAGCTGCTTTACAAACAAACCCTTTATCCTCGCTGACATCAATGAGCTGCGTGTATAGCAATGTATTTTTAATGTTCTTATGACCTAGCGTGTTTTGCACATGCAAAATATCCTTTGTCTTACTGTATTCCGTAGTACCTTTCCAATGTCGCAACGTATGAATCTTTATTTGACTCAATCGTGGATTGCAAAGTTTTACAGCCAACACTTTTCGTTGTCGCTCAAAAGTACGCCTTAAACTATTCAGGCTCTTGTAATTAGTAAAGATCCGCTCAGTCTTTTTCGGATAACATTCAAGCATATTTTGAAGCTGTTTTGAC
>JAITMO010000096.1 GCA_031277345.1 Candidatus Bathycorpusculum soli | reverse complement strand
AATACTGGCGGAGGGAAACAGTAAGTGAATGATACAAATAACGTTAAATTTAAAGATTGGAATAGTTTTAAGAGTCCGCGAGTTTTAACTGAAGTTGCGCTATTTACTGCGCTTGCAACGGTTTTAAGTGTGATAAAGATATGGAAGATGCCATTAGGTGGTTCGGTTACGCTTGCTTCGATGATGCCTTTGATTTGGTTATCATTACGTCGTGGACCAAAAGTTGGCCTTTTTGCAGGTGTTGTTTATGGCTTTGTTCAGATGGCAATTGATCCACAGATTTTTTATCCAACACAAATACTACTGGATTATCCTTTAGCATTTGGTATCATAGGTTTAGCTGGTTTCTTTAAGAATCATCCAATTATAGGAACAACAACTGCAGTTACCAGCAGATTTATTATGCATCTGATTTCAGGAGCTGTATTTTTTGCTGAATATACACCTGATGGAATGAATCCATGGGTTTACTCAACGCTATACAATGGAAGCTATATGTTAGCTGAACTTGGGATAAGTATATTCTTTATCTTTTTATTACACAAAACCAAACTACTAAAAGCATATACGTGATAGTGAATTAACAATGGGAAAACTATAATCACCAGTTACAGAAACTTGTTGAGGACATTTGAGGACATAAAGGGTTAATTATGATGTAATTGCGCCACCAACTATTCGAAGCAATGCAGGCATTCACCGTTTGGTGATAAATTGGTGGTTTCTACTGATTCTTGTACTGGCGTTCCGTTTGAGTTAGATGGTTTTGATTAATAATTATGCTACCGCCTGATTAGCTTTGTTTGGTGTTAAACTGCAGTTTTGTACGATAAATTTCACTTGGGTCAAATCGACTAAACATAGATTTTGAGAAGATTATGAGGCAAACGTGTATTGTTGCGGATAAGCAGGGCATGTTATTGTTAGTGGATATACAGGTATATACAATAGTGTTAGGGATTAGGGTTGTACTGTCTATTGAGGTGTTGACCAGATTTTGTAAGAATGATATAGAGGTTGTTTACAGTTGAGGAGTAGTTAATGTTTTAGTTCGTTGATTGTATAGTTAATGATTTCTTCTGCGATGTTTGTGTTGGTAACTGTTTGTAGGCCTTTCCATCCTGGTTGGCTGTTGACATCGACGATGTATGGCCCGTTTGGGCTTTCGAGGATGTCTATGCCGGCGATTTTACATCCGATTGCTTGTACTGATTTTATGGCTATGTCTTCGTATTCTTTGCTGATTTTTTCGGGAGCTGGTTTGGCACCTCTACTGTAGTTTGTCTTCCATCCGGTGGCTATGCGTCTCATTGAGGCAACGACGTGGTCGCCTATGACAAATGCGCGTATGTCTGAGAAGCCGTGTTGTATGAATTCTTGCATGTATATGACTCCGTGGTGGAAGGTTATTGCTTTAAAGATTGTGTCGGCTATGTCTATGTTGTTTATGCGTGTTATGCCTTGGCCTCGTGAGCCAAATATGGGTTTAACTATAATGTCTCCGCCTAACTCGTTAAATGCAGCTATGGCTTCGTTGACGCTTTCGGTTGCTAACGTGCGGGGTACGGGTATGTTTGAGTCTTCTAGGAGGGCTAAAATGTCGTATTTGTCAACGCAGTGTTCTATTGCGTTTGGGGGGTTGATTATGTATAGGCCGTTTCGTTCGAGTTTGTATAGCACGTCCATGCGAAATACGAGTTCTTCTAGTGAACCACGACCGATTGGGCGTACTATGAGGGCGTCTAGGTCTTTTGTGATGTTTGTGTTATTTATTTTGAAATGCGGTTGGTATGCTATACGGGCTACAAGTTTTGGGAATGTGTAACATTCGTATGTTATGTTGTGTTGGGTTAGGGCTTCTCGTATTTGAGTGCTGCTCCATGCTTCGGGGTTTCTGGTCATTATACCGAATTTCAATGTGTGTCTTGTCCTGTCACTTAGTTAGGGGAAACATGCTAAGTATTTTGCTCTTAAAGGTTCTGGGAAAAGAAGAAAAGAAAATAGGTTAGTATGGTGTATCGTGTGATTTAAAGAAGAATTTTTGGATTTTTTGGTTTTTTCCCATTAGTTCGCCTATAAATGCTCCAAGTGTTAGGCATATAATAAAGCTAAAGATTAGGAAGGTATCAGTAAGTGTGTCGGTATCTATTAGGTCTATAACTGGTAATGTTAAGAATATGACTGCCCAAATGCAAAAACCTATGATTGATGCGCCTACAAATAGAAATGTTGCCCTTTTTGATTTTAGCAGGTTAGAGGGGGTAGTGCTAATGTATCCCATAAGACTGAGTAGAAATGCTATGGTGAATGCTAAAATTATTACATTAGTTATATCAAACTTCATTAAATAGCCTATGATTGAAAATATAGTAGTCATAAAGATAGTTAGCATTATCCAGTATGATTTTTTTGTTATTATTGCAGGAGTTTCAGGTTGGACTTTGGGGTTTGTTTTTATTTTGGATTTAGGTTTGGATTTGGAAGATTTAGTCATAGGTAATGTTTTGTTGTAGTGTTTATTAACATTTACACCTGAATTGGGTTGTTATAAAAATTAAATTGTTAAAATAAAGGTTAAAATTAAAATTGAAATAAAAAGATAGGAGAGTAAGTGTTTACTCAGTTGTGTCTTCGTCGCTTTCGTCGATTTGCCCGTCGCTTATTGCTTCGGTTATTATGTCGGAAGGCGCCTGAAGAGGCGCTGTAGAAGGGTGGCTGTCATGTGTCAGCTCCTCTACTGTTAAGGTTTCAACTGTTGGAGATGCTAATTGCTCCATTACTTTTTCAAGTGTTTGCTCAACTGGGACTTGTTCTGTGACCTCGAAAACTTGGAGTGGAACTTCGGCAATTGTATCTTCTGTTGTAGACATTTCAATTGTTGCAGTCTCATCGATGGGAGATTCAATAGTTGGGGTTGCTTCAAATGAAGTTTCATCTACAAGAGTGTAATCCATTACTGGCACCTCAGTAGCGGATTCTATGTTTAAGAAGACAGGATCTGTTGTTGCCACTTCAACTGCTGGCTCATCTGTTACGATATCTGATAGAGTAGAGGTTGTTGCTTCATCAAATAGTGAAGACTCCATAACTGGCTCTTCAACAACAGCAGAAGTTTCATCAAATAGTGAAGACTCCATAACTGGCTCTTCAACAACAGAGCTATTTTCTGTTGTTGTGAGTATTTGCTCTTCTGTGGTGGCTTCAAAAACTGGTGTTGGAGTAGCTTCAAAGTAGTTGTTTTCGACCATGGTAGATTCAACTGGAGCATCAGTAGCAGTAGATAAAGAGGTTTTAGCTTCTGGAGTTGTCTGTTCAGTTGGAGCATATTCCATTGCTACTGGCGTGTCAATTGTTGCGGCGGACGCGGGAATTTCTGGTTGTGCTGGCGTTTGAATAGTTGGTACTGGTGCACATAGTTGCATTGTTGCTTCTTTGATTGTTTCTAGCTCGTTTCTAGCTGCATCTATACCCGCAGTTAATAGAAAAGCATCGCGTTGATATGCTTCTTCTTCAATTTCGCCAATTACGTGTTGTATTTCGTAATTTGCGAGAAGTGATTCCAAAGTTTTAATTTGACATGATAGTTCGTCTGTTTTAAGTTGCATTTTTTCTACAAGGTCTTTTTGTTGTCGTTCAATTTCGACAATTGTTGCACTTATGTCTTTATTGAAAGAGTCTCGAGTAAACTGTGAGATTTTTCCTGTAATGTACAGATTATCTACAGCTTGCTTCTTTTTCTTTGACATTTCATACTCTTCGTTTAATCGTTTAAATGAATTTTTCCATGAAATCACATTTAGGCACCGTAGTAGAGTATGGCAGTATAAGAAATAACGTTTGTTAATATGGACGTATATACGTAACTAATAATTTATTTTTACATGAAAACAAAAAAGAAAAAAACATGTAAATAAAGACCATACAAATATACCACATTAACACTAAACATTAAAACTTTTTAAAACCTGTAAAAAAAGAACAACACTTACATGTAAACTAACATGAACGTAAGTCATCTTAATCAACATATTTAAACAGATACATGTATAAAAAACTATACACTAAACAGAGCATACTTAAACAATGACTAACCAATAATTTTTTTCAGCCAACCATTAATACAACAAAAATCTAAATAAAAACTATACATGGTAAACAACAACTAAAAAATGAAAACAACACAAAGTTACAATTAATTCAATAATAATTGTAAAAATGATATATAACAACGTTACTAAAAATATAAAATAAACCTCAAACATCAATTTAGCCCTAACAGAATCGAAAACCTAAAAAACCCCCACCCGATTTCTAACAGCCTCAACAAATAAGGAGCGGGTCCGTAGCTCAGTCAGGCTAGAGCATCGGACTTTTAATCCGGGGGTCGCGGGTTCAATTCCCGTCGGACCCGCCAGTTTTGACAAATTTTTATACTGCTTTTTCTCCATTTTTTGCATAATATGCTCAGTCATTTTAATGGTTTTAATTAAAAAACTAACTTAATAATTAAAGTTGAGTTAAAAAATTAAGGTGATGGTTTAATTTATGTACGAATGTTTCAAAGAAAAAGTAAAAATATACCAAAACAAAATAGACAAATCCTCAAAAACAAAAATTTCCCAAAGAAATATGGAAAAAACAAAACAACAAAACGCCCTAAGCAATATAGTGTATTTTTGCATACATTACACAAAAACAATACTATATTTTTTGCAGAAACCACACAAAACCTTTATAACACCACAAACCAAACACATAAAAGACCACGATGTACGCATGAAAGTTTTTTGTATAGTTGTTTAGTTAGTTGTGTTTGTTGTGGCTGTTGAGAATTTTTAGAGTGTTAAGAGTTGATTTAGATACTTTATTGAGTTACAGCAAACTATGTAGCGTTTTTTATTCACACTTACGTCTTTTCACCCTACATCAAGCAGCCGGAACAGATTTAACGCTAGTTTACACATAATATCTAGCTGATAGTTTGCGTTTTCATGTTAATTTGTGTCAAAGCTTATTTTCTTCATGAACCATGTTGTTGTTTATGTTTAGATTTTTATTTGGTGCACCTCGCAGACTGAAAAACATTTTT
>JAITMO010000046.1 GCA_031277345.1 Candidatus Bathycorpusculum soli | reverse complement strand
TACCACATTGAGGACAAATACGACTCTTACAAGCCAAAGCAACAGTCTTAGTGGTATCACATTTGGAGCATTTGTAGGTTAAAAAACCATACTTGGAATCACGACAATGAAGCATCTTTTCTACTTCATCAATCTTGTACTATGAGAGATTTGGATTCATAACTTTGAACCGCTCCCAATTCTGTACAAACAACAAAATATTTTTGATGATAATTTTGAAGGTCGCTACCCTTCAAAAAGAAGGGCATCTCAATTATTTTCCTAACTTTTTAGCCTTTTTTATACACTAGGTCTCTTATCTGTTTTTGCTCACTTTTCAACTCAACCACCAAATCCCACTCAAACCCACTCTTCTTATCACAAAGCTCCACCCGATAACCCAACCGCAACAAATCCAACGCATCAACCACCGAAATACCCAAACTAGAAATCCTAAACGCTAACAAAGACAACACCGCATAAGCAACATAACAAATCTTCATATGCGCCTCCACATAAGAACACAACCAAACACGAACCAGCCGCAAACCCAAAACACCCTTCAAACACCTAAAAGAACGCTCCACCACATCCCTCTCAAAATACACCCTAACAACCCCAAAACTATCCAACCCCGTATTATAAAAAATCAAAGAAAAACCCAAAAACTCACAATCCGCATCCTCCCCACCCTCATCATACAACCGCTTCCGACCAGCCACCTCCACCAACGAATTATACACCACCAACAACTCACCACCCAAATAACCAACAGAAATAACATAAACATCCATATTCTCCAAAACCACCCTATTCTCCTTACAATAAAACTTTGACCTATCAATCCACGAATAACCTCATCAAAAAACTCATGCCATACAACCCCACAAATTGAACTCAAACCCAACGCTACAATATCCTTTATGTTCTGAGCAGTATACATACCACGATCAACTATAACACCCGTATAACCTAGAAGTGCCAAAGTAACCAACATTTCTTTGTAAATGTTTTTACCAGAAATATTTCCATCAAAAGTACGATAAAATATGGGAACCCCCCATTTCTTTGAAACTGCCATAGCCACCTGAACTAATTTTTTTACTTTACCATCTTACCCCGTCTGGGTTTTTCATCAAAATCTACACCTTCAAAATATGTATCGGTTATGTCAATTATTAGGGATTGTTTGGTTTCATATTTTGCAAAAGTGTTTGCTATGGTTTTTTCTATTTCTGTAAAGTCTTGTTCTTGTAGTTGTTCTAGGGCAGTGTATAGTTGGTGGGTGGTTATGTTTTCTATTTTTAGGATTTCTAGTATGTCGGTTTCGTTTAGCCATTGTTCCATTTTGTTTATGGAGGCGATTCGAGGAGTTGGCTGTAGAGTAGTACTAGTGTTTGGGGTGTGAGGTAACGTTTTAGGTCTAGTTCTTCTGTTAGGTGGTTTATTATTTCTACGTCTAGGTGTCTTTTGATGGTGGTTGCTGTTATGTTTGTTGTGGTGATTTTTCAGGTGGGTTTGCCTTCTATTTCTTTTCCGATGTATTTTATGACGTGTTGTTTGCATTTTCCGTTTTCCCATTTGTTTTCTACTTCTGCTAGGTAGGTTCCGGATTTCTTTTTGATTTTTCGGATGAACGTCATAGTGTATAATTTGTACACTAGGTTTAAAAAGTTTGTATAGTTTTGTGAGCAGGTATGGAAAAGTAACATCAAAAAACAGATAAAACATAGTGTATAAAAAAGGTTAAAAAGTCAGGTAAATAAAGTCGTTAACAAAAACAAAAAGGGCTACCAAACAAACCCTGATTTTAGTTGTGTAAAAATCGTACAAACAAAGCCTACGATTAAGTGTGAAACTTGAAATTAAATACCACTTTCAAACTATTGCAGATATAAACATGTTGAAAGCAAATAAAAGAAAATTAAAGGGGTGTATTATAGTATAATTCTTGCGTCTACGGTACTTGCGCCTTTGGCGTATGCTAATACTGGATTTAGGTCAAGTTCTTTGATTTCAGGATGATCCATTAGCAAGTTTGATACTTTAACTATGATTTGTGCAAGAGCATCGATATCTGCTGGTGGAGTATTGCGGTAGCCTTTTAGTAAGGCAGCTGCTTTGAGACTGGTAATCATTTCTTTTGCTTCATCAATGCTAACTGGGGCAATTTTAAATGTAACATCTTTTAATACTTCCACAAAAATACCGCCTAATCCAAACATTATAGTTGCACCGAATTGCGGGTCTTTGATAGCACCTACAATTACTTCTGTGCCCGGCGGAGCCATTTCCATGATGAGAACGCCTAAAAGTTTTGCATTTGGATCATATTTTTTGGCGTTTTCCATTATTGTTTTGTAGGCTACTTCGACATCTGCAGCTGTTTTAAGACCCACTTTGACGCCTCCAGCATCAGATTTGTGAATGATTTCTGGAGAAACAATTTTTGCAACCACAGGAAAACCGATGGTTTCCGCTATTTGGGCTGCTTCTTTCTCGTTAGTAGCTATTTGGAATTTTGGAACTGAAACGCCGTATTCTTTCATGATAGTTTTAGCTTCGGACTCAAGGAGCGCTGTGCGATTTTCACTGCGTACTTGAGCTATGATTTTATCAGTTGTACTCATGTTTTTAACGTCTCCATTAACTGGTGTGTATGACATGCAGGTTCCCTTTAAAATTCTTTTGATTATAATACCTCTTTAACCCATGGCTAAGAGCGCAAAAACTTTTGCGTCTGCAATCATTGAAGAAACTCGTGCGTACTCGTTAGGTTGATGGGCTATGCCATCTATTGTACACCAGACAGCTACGTGTATTCCTTGTTGTCGGAAAAATGCGGCACACGTGCCTCCGCCAACACCACCTACAGACGCATCAATACCACGTGCATGTTTAATTGCTGTTTTTAAACGCAATACCACATCATCTGTATCTGAGTTAAGAATAGGTGAGGATTGTTTTTGTAGTAATTCTAAGGTTATTTTTGCTCTAGTTTTTTCCTCATAATAACGCAACAACTGATTGATATCCTCCAAAACTTCATCAAGATTATAAACGGGTAAAATGCGACAATCAAAATATGTAATGTCTTCACCAGGGATTATATTAACAGCCTCAACATTACACTCTTTTCGGGTAGGCTCAAAAGTGCTGTTAGGCACATCAAACAACGCATCAACTTTAGAATATTTTTCATGCAACAACCTATCCAAAGCTAAAGCAACATCCATACCAATACGATGCGCATTTAACCCCTTATCAGGACGACTACCATGTACCTGTTTACCCATAACACACAGTTTTAACCATAAAAGGCTTTTTTCAGCAACCTCAATAAAATCTCCAGCTGCATTACCAGCATCAGAAACCACCACAAAATCATTTGGCTTAAAGAGTTGTTGCTTAAGCAAATACTGAATACCATATGTACTACCTTGTTCCTCGTCAGCTACAAACACAAGACCAACCGTAAATGCAGGTTTAACACCTAACAATTTAAGAGCCCTTAAAGCAAAAATTGAAGAAACTAGAGACTGCCCATTATCCTCACTACCCCTACCAACAACACGATCCCCACACAAAACAGAACTAAAAGGCAAAGTCTCCGTCCACGCATCCACTTTACCAGGCGGAACAACATCAAGATGAGAAACAATCCAAAGCCTTCTCTCATCAGAAACACCAAATAAATAAGCAACAACATTAGGACGCCCACCACAAGAAACACGCCCATCAGGGGCATTATAACATTCAACTTTATCAAAACCCAACCTCTCCAAAAGCTGAACTAAACATTTAGCTTTTTGCGCCTCCCCATCACCACCATTCTCAGGAGCAACAGCAGGCACACTAATAAGAGACATTAAAGCCTCAATCATTTCCTGCCTTAAACCATCAATCTGAGAAAAAACAACAGCCTTATCTAACATTAAACATCCAACAAAAAAATTAACCAATTAAACATTATTAACATTTTTCTAAAACTTGAAACAAAAAACAACAACACAACTAAAAACATAGAATAAAACAAAGCTAAAAATTAAAAAATAGAACTCTCGCCTGTATGTTAGTAGAAAGTTTTTATTACTGTTTTGGTTGTTTTGTTAGCCATTGTCTGTATTTTTGATCTACTTCTATAGCACTGCTTAATAGTATACTTGGCGTAAGGGAGGTAACGTATCGTATGTCTTTGGGTAGACAGTGCCGTCCAATGCCATCACGAGCCTCAGGTAAGTCAACATTCCAGTTAGTATTCATAGCAGCTCGTAATTCATTAAAGTTCATACCAATGTTGTTACACATCATTTTAAGGTCTTCAGCAAAGGCAATTTGTAGATAGCGGTGACTGTTTTCGGTAATTTTACACATTTCAGCCACTTCAACACTACTAACGGTATACATTGGAATACCAAGTTGTCCTTTGTAGAAGTTCACACCGGCCTCTAAACTCTGAATTTACACCACCAATTATTCGGGTTTGATTTACGCCGTACTTGTCTTCGTGGTCTGCCCAGTAGCGATGTGGCGCGTGTACAAATAGAACTTGGCTTTTAAAAATTTCTGTAAAAATTTTTTTCGATGTCCCAGGCAGAATGGTGCTTTCAATCGAGATTAGGGTGTTTTTGTCTGCTTTTTCAGCATTTTTTTGAGACCTCAAAAACTGCTGTGATGTCTGCTTGATTATTAATTTGATCGGTGGTAACACAAATTATGTAAGTGTCCACTTTTGGGAGCTGATCCCATTGAGTAGTTGCTTTAAATTTTCCGTTCTGTATTCCATATTCAACTGCTACAGAGTTAATGTCTAAGCCATAAACGTCGCAACCTTTTGCTGCGATGTATTTTGCAACAGGAAACCTATTTGTCCAAGATCAATAACACAAACAGCCATTCCAACATCTTCCTTAACATACATTAACGCCAAATAACACTATGAGAATATAATCCACAATATAATATTTTAACATTTGTAAGAGTTTAGGAACTTGCGAATATCTCATCACAAAAACAGATTTTTTTAAAGAAAAAATTAAAGAAAAACTTGAGTAAAAACAATACAGACCGCATTTACTCCAAAAAAAGTTAACTAACAACAGGCGACAACAATTTTGAGTATTTATAAAGATGTATACGCTTACTAAGAGTAAACTATTGTTAACGGAACAATACCAAACAATAAAGTCTAACATTACAACATCAAATAACAGAGAATAGACAACTTAATCAAAACAACAAAGTAGGTGTTAACTATTTTTGTTTATAACACGTTTTTTCAGAATAAGAGTTTTTAGGGTTAACACACACAAGTTTTCTACAATACGTTTTTTAGTCTTCTTGGGATTTCTGTTAAATTTGTGCATATTGTATGGTAGTTAATAACTGGATTCCAATGGATGGAGACACCTTTGTTACCAGCGACGGTTTTATAATGAACACATTTGGTTATGAACATCCAAAGACACATGTATTTGCATTTCTCAAATACATCCCCGCCAAATACAAAAACATGTTTAATGTCGAAATGCTTGAACGCACTTGGCACTATGGCCAAACAGAATTGTTCCGTGCAGAGAAACTCTACACTGCAAAAAACTACCAAGTTTTCATTGAATCTTTTCGCAAAAACTTTCCAAATTACATAGTTTACGATGAAAATCGTGATAAAGAAGTAATCAGTGCACCATTAGAGCGCATAGAAGAAGTGTTTGTACCAAGAGACCGACTAATTTGGTTACAAAATCTCACACAAAAAGATGAACTACAAACTAAAGCATTAGACCTTATCAATTTAATTAGTAAAGAAGCAAAAATTCCACTATCAGATATGGGGCTACACGGTTCATTGGCACTTAATATGCATGCATCACATTCAGACATAGATTTTGTAGTATACGGCACAGACAATTTCCGCCGTACAGAAGCAGCTATTGAAATATTAGTTAACAACAATCAATTAACCTACATAGTGGGTAATAGACTAGATGCAGCTCGTAAATTTCAAGGACGTTATCAAGACAAAATTTACATGTACAACGCCACACGTCAATTTAACGAAAACACCAGCAAATTTGGTCAATACAAATACACCCCACTTACACAGGTGCATTTCCAAGCTACCATAAGCGACGATAAAGAGACCATGTATCGACCAGCAACATACAAAATTTCAAACTACAAACCCCTAAACCCAGAATCAGAGTTACCAATAGATAAAATCCCAACACAAGTCGTATCAAACATCGGTTGCTACCGCAACATTGCCAAACAAGGAAAAGACATCAAAGTCTCAGGTAAACTCGAAAAAGTAGAGTCCACAACAAGCAACCAAGTATTCTACCAAGTCGTTGTAGGAACAGCAACATCCGAGGAAGAAAACATTTGGCCAACAACCATTTAAAACTTCGTGACCGCGACAGCGTCCTCACACAAGAAGGCGTACTCTTCCGCATTTTTGGCTACAATCACCCACCCAACGCATACATCTGTGATGCGGAATATGCCTCAAATAAAATCTTTCAATCCACCGATCATCGAGCACCAAGAGAGGGAAAAAACAGTCTTTTTTACAAGTTCTACAACGATGAGGGTATAAAATTTATTGCTAAAAAATATCCACACTACATGTTTTTCCATGAGATGCTTGGGTTAGAATTTGTTGGCATCGCAGAAAAAGACCTTTATAAAGTACATAAACCACAAGAACGCCTCATAGAACTATTAAATCAAGGTCCAACTGATGAATTACTTGCCGCAATGGAGCGTACTCTAAAAATTGCTACAGATAATTCAGGACTTTCACCTAAAGATTTTGGAGTTTTTGGCTCTATGTTGCATGCGTTTCATCATCCTAAATATTCTGATATTGACTTTACCATTTACGGTAAAGAACAAAACGCCAAAATATGTCAAACTCTTCAAGAGCTCTATAAAGATCCACAATCAGGGTTGAGTAATGAGTTTGCTTCTGACAAGGTTATGGAGGGTAAACGGTGGTTGTTTACCAATTTTGATGTTAAAGATTTTATTTGGCATCAACGACGAAAACAAATTTATGGTTTTTATGATGATCGTAAAAAAAGTGGCAGGGTTATTAAGGCAGAGTTTGAACCTGTTAAAGCGTGGAGTGAGATAACAAATGAGTACAATGCTAGGCACTATATTACTAAGCGTGGTTGGACAAAAATTAAGGCGCGTGTTACTACAGATGATGATGGCCCATTTATTCCTTCAGTTTATGGAATTGAGCCTTTGGAGATTTTAGAGGGTCCACAAGTGGCAGGAGAGGTTACGCGAGTGTTTTCGTATATGGAAGAGTTTCGTCAACAGGTACATAAAGACGAAGTTGTTATTGTTGAGGGTAATTTAGAGGAAATACAAACGCCTGAGCCAGGTGCGGAGGGTTGCTTTTATCAAATTACCTTAACGTATTGTCCGCGTTATTATGACCAGGTGTTAAAGACGTTACATTAAGCTGTTCAAGTATCATGTAATCGTCAGGTTTATGGCCCAATATTAGGCGGTAATACTTGTCACCGTTTTTTTTGTTTACTACAAGTTCAGCTTTTCCTTGAGCTGTAATGGCTTCGCCGTTTTTGGCTTGTTCACAAAATCTGCCACGAAAGGAGGAAATTTCTTTTAGAGGGGTTAGTTTGGGGCCTTTGATTGTGTTTACGTCTTCTATTTGGTAAGTACAGGGAGTGAAGAGAGCTTCAGTTGCATTGCTGATGGTAGCTGTAATTTTTGCATATCCAGCGTTGTTGTAGTGTATGTCACCGTATTGTTCAGTGAGTTCGGGCCAATCTTTTACAAAACGTATGAAATAATCAGTACCTTGGTACATGCCTTGGAAAGCTTTTTGTTTTTCTACCTGTTGAAAGTTTTCAAAACTCATATGAGTATCTTTTGAACGAAACTCATAGAGACTATATAGTTCCTCTGTAGTGTAGGCTTTAAGTCGCGGATGGCCTGTTTTAAGCATATATTGTAGCGCAGTGTAGGTTTTATGGCAGTTGTCGGTTCCATAAATTAACAAATCAATATCAGATGTAGAGGTGGTTAAACCTGCAAGAATAGAGCCAGAAATGCCTATAGTATTCCAAGGAATATTTGCAATCTGTTGTAAATCAGTAGCGAGTTGTAGAGCTTTTTTGTCTAAAATATTATTATTGGGTTTTTCTGTACGTAAGTGTGCGATTTTTTCTATTGGCTGAAAGTGTTGAATTATTTCATTTACGGGAACTTCACACATGATTTCTCCAAAAACATTATCAAACAACAACAAATGTGGTAAATGCTCTTGTAGAAACGTGAAACGATCTGCAAGACTGTAAACTTTGCCATAACTTTGACCGTTACTACAACGAGACCCATCTGGGTTAGGGATGTAACGTGGAAAAGCAATCACTTTATTTTCTGGATGAATTAGTCCCTTCACGTCAAAAATAACGTTACTTTTATGCTGTATAAAATCGCCTTCACGCGCTAACATGTATCTTCAACATTGATGGTCTAACATAACGTTTAAACAATTCGCATCATTCAAAATAGACATGACTCAAAGGGCCAAAAACGGTCAAAAAGCAACACACATAAGCCAATGTCTACAATTAGCAATGCTACTTGAAGTTAGTGCCAACAAACCCGGCAACGTAAACTTTACCACTAACTTTAAAGATACATGTAAAGAGCATTTTTTAGCCTCTGCCATAGCAACTGGACCAACACTTCAAAAAGCTGCCAAACGAGGCATACAGATAGCAGAAGGCAAACGTGCGATAAATAAAGCAGGGCTTGGAGAACTTGTCAAACTTTGTACCAAAGATGTTATGACCTGGCAACATGGCGGTAACACAATTTTAGGCACCATTATACTATTTATACCAATCAGTATTGCAGCAGGCATGACCTACACAAACGAAAAAGACAAAGTAAACTTGGAACATTTACGCAAAAACATAGACAACATTATCCGCGCCTCAACCGCCACAGACTCGGTACATCTCTACGAAGCCATAAACATCGCCATGCCAAGTGGTCTAAACCAAGCACCCGACCTAAGTGTCAACGATCCAAACTCAAAACAACGCCTAATAAAAGAAAACATCACCCTCTACCAAGTATTTGACATAGCCAAAAACTATGACGACATATGCAAAGAATGGATAAACAATTACCCCATCACCTTCAACGAAGCACACCCATACCTAACAGAACAACTAACAAAAACAAACCAAAACACTGCAATCATCAATACTTTTCTAAAAATTCTCGCCCAACACCCAGATACATTCATAGCCAGAAAGGCAGGAATAGAAAAAGCCAAAGAAATCTCAAAAGAAGCAAAAAAAGCTCTAGAACTAGGCGGCGCTACAACAAACGCAGGCAAAACAGCCATAACAAAACTCGATCAACACCTACGAAAAACAGAAAACCACTACAACCCTGGAACCACAGCAGACATAACTGCAGCAACCATAGCTCTCTGCACACTCAACGGATACCGACCATAACAAACTCTTACATGTAATCGTTTACACAAAAAATGCCGTCAACTTTAAACCATAAAGATAAAATCTTGTAATTAGCAATTTTTGTCATTTACTTTTTGTGAGATGATAGTTTCACAAATACGCTGCTAACACTGTCTAAAAAACAACATACAAAAGCACAAAAGAATAGCACGTTTTTTTCTTTTTAATGGTTGAATTAAGAAAGTGAAAAGAAAAAGTTAGTTTTCATTTACAAGTTGTTTGTAAATGGGGTGATTTTTGAAGTGTATAGTTGTTTCTGTTTTTTCTATAGTTCCACTGGGTAGACGCATACATAGAGAATTAACTGTTGCACCATCACCGGTAAAATGCACACCATCAAGAAGATCACCCTTAGTCACCCCCGAAACAACAAAAACCAACTCATCACCCCTAGCCAACTCACCCTCACTATACGTCTTAGTCACATCAACACCAGCCAACCTTAAACGCTCAACACGAACAACATCACCAACCGGATTCCAAACCCTAACAAGCATAACACCACCCAAACACCTCACAGCCACAGCAGCAATAGTCGCCTCAGGCCCAGCACCAGCACCAATAAGCAAATCAACACCCGAACCACAAGAAGCCGCAACCACAGCACCCACAATATCACCATCAGAAATAAGAACAACCCTAACACCCAAACCCCGCAAAACTTTTAAAATATCATTATGCCTATCCCTATCCAACATAACCACAGTAAACTTTTCCAACGAAATATTTTTCGCCCCAGCAACAGTCCGCACAATCTCCTCCACACCCATATCCAAAGATAATTTACCACGACTATGAAAATCAGTAACAACCTTAAAATAATAACCATCATCAGGCAAAACTTGAAAACAACCCCTAGGAGCACACGCCAACGCAGAAACAGCATCCTTCCTACCCTTACTAGTAGCTGTAGTACCATCAACAGGATCAACAACAAAATCTAACGCAAGACCACCACACCCAGAACCAACCTTCTCACGACGCTCAAAAGCAGGAGCACTATCCTTTGGACCCTCACAACAAATAACCTCACCATCAATATCAAACTGCCGAAAAGCAGCCCTTGAAAACTCTACCGCCCTAGCATCAACTAAATCACAATCACCACAACCAACATGAAGTGCTGCACCTATAGCACCAGCAACAGTTATTCTAGTCAAAGACGGCGCTAAAACGTTTAACGAAACCATAATATTCTCTCCAATAATACAAGCAAACTAGCCAAAACTTGATATTTATGGATTTGCTCAAAAACCAACATTAATACCAATCAAATAAACCTTTTTAGGAAAAATGAAAAATAAACTCTATCTGTTAATTGCTACTCTTTTTGTGTTAAGAATTGGGCTTTGACGTATGAGTCTTGTGATGCTCTCCTTGCTCCTCCAATCAAGCTTTTCAGCTTGAGATATTTTCTTAGGAGGTGATCCGGCCGCAGGTTCCCCTACGGCCACCTTGTTACGACTTTTCCCCCCTCACGAAACTCAGATTCGATACCGCCATCAAAGACGGCACCTCACCCAAGAGTCGCTCGGGTGGAACGACGGGCGGTGTGTGCAAGGAGCAGGGACGTATTCACCGCGCGTTAGTGACACGCGATTACTAGGGATTCCATGTTCATGAGGGTGAGTTTCAACCCTCAATCCCAACTACGGCAGGTTTTCGAGATTACCCTCCCCTTTCGAGGTCGGAACCCATTGTACCTGCCATTGCAGCTCGCGTGTGGCCCGGGAGATTCGGGGCATACTGACCTGCCGTGGCCCGCTCCTTCCTCCACTTTATCAGTGGCGGTCTCCTCAGTGTGCCCAGCTCAAAGCTAGTAGCAACAGAGGATGCGGGTCTCGATCGTTGCCTGACTTAACAGGACACCTCACGGCACGAACTGGCGACGGCCATGCACCTCCTCTCAGCTCGTCTGGCAAGACCTTTAATCTGGCCTTCACACTGCTGTCGCTCCCGGTGAGATTTCCGGCGTTGACTCCAATTAAACCGCAAGCTTCACCCCTTGTGGTGCTCCCCCGCCAATTCCTTTAAGTTTCAATCTTGCGATCGTACTCCCCAGGCGGCAGGCTTAACAGTTTCCCTGCGGCACTAGAACGGCACGTGGCCATCCAAACACCTAGCCTGCATCGTTTACAGCTGGGACTACCCGGGTATCTAATCCGGTTCGCTCCCCCAGCTTTCATCCCTCACCGTCGGGCGCGTTCTAGCAGACAGCCTTCGCCACTGGTGGTCTTCCCGGGATTATAGGATTTCACCCCTACCCCGGAAATACCGTCTGCCTCTCTCGTCCCCTAGCCAAGCAGTATCCCTCGCAATCCAACGATTAATTCGGTGGTTTTAACAAAGGACTGACCTAGCCAGCTACGGATGCTTTAGGCCCAATAAACATCCACACCACTCGGAGAGCTGGTATTACCGCGGCGGCTGACACCAGACTTGCCCTCTCCTTATTCCCCTAGCTGTCTATACTAGGTAAAAGCCCCCCTCAGCGGAGGGCACTCGGGATAGCCCTGTCACACTTTCGTGTATTGCAAAGTTTTCGCGACTGCTGCGCCCCGTAGGGCCTGGGTCCTTGTCTCAGTACCCATCTCCGGGCTCCCGCTCTCACGGCCCGCACCGGTAAAAGGCTTGGTGAGCCATTACCTCACCAACAACCTGATCGGCCGCGGCCTCATCCTTGGGCAACTTCACGAGCATAACGTGAAGTCTTTTAAATGAAGACTCATTCCAGAGTTCTTCACCTATCAAAAATTAGCCCCAGTTTCCCGGGGTTGTCTTTGTCCCAAGGGCAGATTAGCCACGTGCTACTGAGCTGTCTGCCGCGCTTCGTTTTAGCTGAAGCGCACAACTAGCATGTCTTAGTCCTATCCCGATAGCAGTGGGGTCCGGCAGGATCAACCGGAGTTGTGACACTCCGCGCTGATTACTGCGGATCTTTATGTTTTTTGTGTGGTACGAATATCATGAATATATGCACTACATTCTCTCTCGCATTATTACGCTTAACTGGATTTGGAGGGAGAAACATCCACTCTATACATCAAAGCCCAATTCAGACCTAACATGAGCAATTCTATCAGGTCCACATACATGTCCCCGCAACTGGAGGCCAACTCCGTCATTCCTGCAAGGCAAACGCCGTTTCGGTAGGGGTTGAGCCGCCGCCATATGATTAAATTGCGGGGCGCAATTATAGCTGAGTTCTATCAGAAGGTACAGTATTAGATATAAACATTACGCTTTAAGGAAGATAAATACAATAAATCCCACCTTTTTAATGGGAAACCAACATCAAACATACACTACAATTATAAAAGATAAACCAATATAATATTGACTTAAAAACATTAAATTTCACCTATAACAACATGTTTTTAATAGTACAACCATTTGAATACTCACATATACAATTATTCTCCACCAGTTTTTTCACATAAAAAAATTTGTGGCGCACCACAATAACGCCCGCCATACATGATAAACACACTCACCCACCCAACAATAAACATTGCAACAAAAAACAACAAACATAGAACATACAGTACAATACATAAAAAAAATGAACTTAAAATGTAAGAGTTTTAATCATGCTACCAGATACATACCCTTGTAGATCCAAGGTTACATATTTAAAACCTAATTTTAGCAGAGCTTTTGTAATTTGGCTCCAAACAGTTACGTTACAAACAAGAGGAAAATCTGATTTTGGAACTTCAATTCTAGCTAATCCTTGATGATCTCTCACTCTTACTTGCCTTATATTAGTTATTGCCTGTACAACTTGTTCAGCTTTATCTATACGAATTAATTTTTCTTCAGTAACTAGTTGATTGAAAGGAATTCTTGTAGCAAGACACGCCAAAGGTGGTTTATTGTAAATATCAAGGCCTAATTGTTTGGCTATTTGTCGGATTTCATTTTTGCTCATTTGTGTTGTTATCCAGGGGCTAAAGACGTTTGGTGTTTCATATATGGCTTTGATACCAGGGCGGTGTTCATTGAGGTCACTATAGTTGGTGCCTTCAAATATTGTTGTGATACCTATTTGATTGGCTATGTGTTTTATGTTTGTGATTAGTTCTTTCTTGCAGTGGTAACATCTATTCTCAGAATTTATGATAAAGCTAGGGTTTGTTAGCACGTTTGTTTGCGCCATATATAGTTTTATGCCTATTTTTTTTGCGGTTTTCTTTGCAGTTTGTAGCTCGTTTGAAGGGTGTATTGGTGATCGTGCGATTATTGCTATTGATTTTTTGTTTAGAAGTTGGTATGTTATAGCAGCAAGGGTAGTGCTATCTACGCCTCCTGAGAAGGCGATTGCTACACCGTTTTTACCTGTTTCGGCGATGTATTTTTGGAGTTGATCAAGTTTTTGGTTTAGTGTTTTCATTTGTGGTTTTCCTTGTTTGCAGCAGGTTTTGTGCTTTTGTTATAGCTATGTTTGAGATTTCTCGAAGAGGAATCCCTGTTTTTTTGGCTATGTGTTTTAGATCTTCATATTCAGGTTTTATGTGAGTTATTTTACCTTGATGGTTTTTTGTATATTTGATTTTTATATTTTCTTTTTGATTGTTTAGTGTTAGTTCGATTGGATATATACCTCGTGGAGTTACGTATCTTTTGCAATAGTGTATTCTTACGCCTAAAGTGCCTGTTTCTTCAATTAACACTTTGGTAAGATGGTAAGTATCTTTTTGGTCGGCTATAACTTTGATTATTTGAGCGGGCCTGTTTTTTTTGGTGAAAGCCGGTATAATGAATACATCTTTTGCGCCTTCTGTGAGCAGTCGGTCTATAGTGTAACCAATGATTTCGCCTGTGGTGTCATCAAGATTAGTTTCTAATATGGTTATTTGACCATCATCATTAGTATAATCATTGTTTATGTTGTTGCTTTGTGGGGTTTTGCCTATGATTATTCGCAGGATGTTTGGGATTTCGGAGAATGTTTTGTCACCTGTGCCGTAGCCTGTTTTTGTTAGAGTTATTTCAGGATAAAAGTTTGTGGCTTCGTGTGCCAGGTTTATGAGGATTGCAGCACCTGTGGGTGTTGTAAGTTCGGATTCTACTGGGCCACCTTTAATTGAAAAGTTTTTTGATTGGAGAAGAGCTAATGTTGCAGGTGATGGACTGGAGGTTGTGCCATGTGAGAATTTAAATAAGCCTCCTCCGATGGATATGGGTGTGGTAAATATTTTTGCGTCGAAGAGATTAAGATCATCTAGTGCAACGGCTGTTCCTATGATTTCTGCAGCGGTATCAATTAATCCGATTTCATGTAGATGCACATTTGGTAGTGTGTTGCCGTGTATTTTGGCTTCGGTGTTTACAAGTGAGTGAATGACATTTGATGCGAATTGTTTTGCTCTATTGGATATGTTGAGGTTTTGAGTGGCGTTTTCTATTATTTTGATTAGTTGAGTTCCGTTTTTTTGTGTTTGTTTGTTGTTGAGAGTTATAGTTGCTTTGGTTGCTTGGAAGCCATTAGTTAGGGTTTGGTTTATGTCTATTTTTATGTTTGAATAACCGTATTTAGGAGATTCAAGACTTTTAATAGCGTGTGTGACTTTGTCTAAATCTGCGCCTATGTCTAATAGGGCGCCTAGAATCATGTCTCCAGATATGCCGGCAGTTTGACAGTCAATAATTACTATTATGTCGGAGGAAAATTTTGTCATTGAGCTTCCACGGTATTAATTTAAGGAGGCAAAAACGATATATTGATTGTGGTTCTTGAACCCTTTAGGAAGGCTATATGTTTACGCTTAGAGAGATTTTGGAGAGAACTGCTTGTTTGGAGTTAACTGTTGAAGAGGCAGAGAAACTGGTACGTTTGCAGGCTGTAGCTGAGCTGGAAGGTATAGCTAGAATTGACTGGGGCAGGGAGTATCGTAAAGGTGTGCCAGAAATTATTTTGGCAGAAAATAAAACTATAGAAGATACCGTCAAAATTGCCATAAAAATGTTTGAAACAAATAGCAGGGTAATAGTTAGTAGATGTACACCTCAACATATTGAGGCGTTAGAAGCAGCTGTACCATTGGGAGCTGTTTGTCAAGTTAATCATAGAGCCAAAATTGTGGTAATTAAAAAAGAAAAATATACCGCTACATCTTCAGGGGGCAGAATTGGATTATTCACGGCAGGTACATCAGATATTTCTGTAGCTGAAGAAGCAAAAGTCATATCAGAAGAAATGGGATGCATCGTGTACACAAAATATGATTTAGGCGTAGCAGGGATTCACAGACTACTTGAACCACTTAAAGAGTTAATCATAAAAGATGTAGATGTTCTTGTTGTTGTGGCAGGTAGAGAGGGAGCTTTGCCATCAGTAATTGCAAGCATGGTAGATATACCAGTTATTGCAGTGCCAACATCTAACAGTTATGGTTTTGGAGAAAAAGGCATAAGCACACTTATGGCTATGCTGCAATCATGCTCACTTGGAATAGCAGTGGTAAACATTGACTCAGGCATCGCTGCTGGAGCTGTTGCTACGTTAATTGCTAATCGTGTAGCAAAATTTAGAAAAATAAAATAAAACTACTATTTGATGTATCATAAAAATAGTTGCTAATTTATTTGCTATTTTTGATTCCAGCAGTAGATTTTACCGTGTTTTCCTGTGTCCAAAAACCTGATTTTTCAAAGACAATATCCAACTTTAGCCCATGCTGCTCTATCTGATTTTGTATTTGGTTCCATATTTCTTGTGATATTTCATCTGCAAGCACCACGTTCACCAAACTAACGCGATTATTATATATCCTAGAACAAATAAATAATTAAGCGATTACAGTGGTGAAGTTAATAAGATGAAAATAAATACGTTATATAAAAAAGCTACATCTCCGAACAAGATATTTATCCCCATCTTACTTTTCATTATTATAATTGGACTTTTTACAGCAGTTTTTAGTTTTGTTTCAGCACAAAAATTAGTTGAAGATTCGTGGACTACAAAAACACCACTAAATGAGGCGCGATACAACATGGGAACAGTTGTAGTCGATGGAAAAATCTATGCCATTGGCGGCAGTAATGGAGATCGTCAAGTGGGAACTAATGAGCGTTATGACCCTAAAACGGATACGTGGACCACTTTAACACCTATACCTAAAATCGGATTTACCAATCTTGTTGCTTATCAGAATAAAATTTACTGTATAGGGAGCACTTTTAACAACGCAAATAATACTTATTTGTGGGTTGAAGTTTATGATATTGCCACTGACAGCTGGGATAGCAAATCTTCTACACTGTTTAATCAACTCGGTATAGCACAAGCATGTGTTGTAGATGGAAAAATTTACGTTGCAGCTAGATTATCAGATGGTAGCTTGTATGTTTTTGACAATTATAAGGTGGACATGCACATGTATGATCCAACAACAGATACGTGGACCACGAAAACGGGCATATATGAAAAGCAAATGATCATCAGTGATTTATTTGTGCTGGATAATAAAATAGCTGCTATACTTTTACCAGACCAGACAAATCAGGCATCACAAGGAAAAATTTTGACTTATGATCCAAACACTGATAAATGGCAAGAAAAAGCAACCACCAAACAATCAATGCCTATGGGCACCATTGGGGTTACCAAGGGTATTTACGCACCTCAAAAAATCTATTTCTTCCTAAACTATAATGACATATCTATTCAGGTTTATGATTTTGCAAGTGATACTTTAACAAGTGTTGCAGATATGAAGACTCTTGATGGTGTAAATATTCGGGGTTCACGTTCAGGTTTTAGCGTGGTCAATGTCGATGATGTTTTCTATGTAATTGGTGGATTAACTAATTACACAGCAGTCGCCGCCAATATTCAGTATGTACCAATAGGCTATCAAGATACTTTAGCATCTACTTTTCCGTTAACTGATACGGTGTTTGTTGCTATATTGGCCACATTGGTGATCGTTATTGTTGCAATAGGGCTTTTACATTTTAAAAGTAAACACAAAACAAACAGAGAAAAAGCGAAAAACTAATCTGTCGTTAATAGCAAATAGGCCTAAGTAGTGTGGTTGAGTGAACTATCGTATTCATGTTTTCTTCAGAACATGCAGCTATTTTGGTCTTTAGCTAAACCTCTAAACAATGCCGACCAACTAATGTCGCACTCAGCACCAACGTTTAGACAAAGCAATTCAACATGTCTACGCGGTTTTGAAAAATTACGCTTTTTACTGGACAATTTAACAAACTTCAAAAAAAGAACTACTGATAGGCTTCATTCTCAGCTTTGGGACAAAAACAGTCTCTTTTGTTAACTGTAACTGCATACCCTAATTTTCCGATTTAATTATACATAGGTTAATTGAAACCTTTGAAATTGGATGAAAATTTAAAAAAAGCCATAAAAATTGTTGACAAAATAGTTCCTATGTATAATTGCAGTGAATTATACATATGCCTTACTTATCAGGTGGATATAATTAGGGCGTTTTTCCAAAACCCAGTACAATTAGCAAATACTTCCAAAACCTATGTAGAAACATTCGGTGATTTTAAGTCATACATGTCTAATTTGTGAAGCACAATACAAAATGGTGGTTACTTCAGAGGGTAAATTGTGTTTAAAAGATTTTGTTTTTAACGAAAAAGACACAGGAGAACTCTAACCTATTCTGTAAAAGGCACTCCTCATGATTTTTTAACAATACAACAATATCCACTTTATTACCAAAAGCTACACAGTACTCCTTAAACATAGCAACACTAACTTGCAACACAATCAAATCAATGTTATGTTCGAGAAGCAAAATAAACCTTGACACGGCTTAACATACGTAAAGCACCAGAAGTTCAATTTTGTCACATTTTACAATACAGTTGTTGGAGTTATTGTTTTTGTTTTTTGTGTGTTTGTTGTTTAGTTTTGTCGCATTGCTTCTGTGGGTCGCATTATAGAGGCTCGCCATGCAGGATATAAACTGCCAAGCGCACCTAACAAGATAGCAGCACCTAATCCAAGTAATACAAGCTCAGGCGTAATAGTTACCGAAACAGAAACCGCACTCGCTCCAGACTGTATTGGTTCTTGAAGAAACAAAGTAGCAAGTGATGACGCCCCCACAGCACCAACCACTACACCAATAACCCCCGCAACCAAACTAAGCAACACCCCCTCCAACATAAACTGCCCCAAAACCGTAAAACCCCCAGCCCCCAAAGCCTTCAAAGTCCCAA
>JAITMO010000012.1 GCA_031277345.1 Candidatus Bathycorpusculum soli | reverse complement strand
GGTTGCGTGGTATCAGGAGGGCGTTCAAAGATCTGCTATTGAGTCTGCTATTAGGCAATCCCAGTTGGATACGTTGTCTTCTGATGTTATTCTAAAAGCTACTGTCATGGGTGTTGATCCTCTTGTTATGAATGCAAATATGGAGCGTCAATTGTTAACTTCTGCTGGTCATTCAGTTGGTGTTGGTGGTGGTTTCTCGGTTGCTGATATTGAGCGTCAGAATCAGAGTATTGTTGATGCTGTTGCTAGGGGTGATTCTCGTGTTACTCCTGAGGGTTTAAGGGCTCTTGAGGCTTTTCAGAATGCTGCGTTGCAGGGTGCGTTTGAGCGTGAGATTGCTGAAAAGTTGTATGTTCAGGGGTTGGTGCCGTCTAATTTTGTTTGGTCTCAGACGTGGGATGATAGTAAGGGTGGGTATGAGTGGGGTGTTGTGTATGATACTGAGAAGCGTCCTGTTGAGTATTCTTGGGATGCTTTTGTGGGTGGTATGGTAAAGTCTGGGTATAATGCGGTGTTGTTTCATAATCCTGCGTGGGCTGCTTCTAATAGTTTGAAGTATGAGGCGTTGTCTTTTGATGAGTTGAGTATTTTTAAGACGACTGGACTTGTTACTGGTGCGGTGTTGGCTGCTCCTGTGGTTGCTGTTGGTGCTGGTGCTACTACGGTTGGTGCTGGGTTGGCTGCTGTTGGTAAGGCTGCGGTTGTTGGTGTTGGTTTGAGTCAGGGTGTTAGTACGGTTTCTGCTTTTGTTGGTGGAGGTGTGTCGTGGGAGAGTTTGCGGGGTAGTTTGCTTTCTCCTGTTGAGGTGGTTGAGGCTGCTGCTACAGGTGTTCTTTTTGCTGGCGCAAGCACAGCAGCATTTAAGGCAGCATCCTATATAGCACCAAAAATAGGCTCAGCAATAGGAAAAGCACTACCAAATTTTAAATTAATTACATATGAGCGTGGCACTGGTGTGCCTACACTTCATGATAAAGGTTCTGCTGCCAGGGAGTTAGCTAAGAGATCTACAAAGTTTGTTTCTTCTGTTGGTGGTCAGGTGTTGGTTGCTGGTGGTTTGGGTGGTGTTGTTGGTGGTGTGTTTGGTGGTTCGGGTTATGTGCCTGTTTCGTCTGTTGTTGATGGTGTTGAGGTGACTGAGAATAGGTTTAGGTTGGGTTTTGATTGGGGGTCGGCTGCTGTTGGTGCTACTGTTGGTGCTGGTATGGTATTGGCTTCTCATGCGTTAAGTCAAGGGTATAAAGTGTTGTCTGGTCGTGTGGGTAAGGATGTTTGGGGTAAGTCTGTTTGGAAAGCTACGGAGACAACGCCTACAACAAAGTATGGTAAAAGTTTAGAGGTTAAAGTTTGGGAAACAAAAGCAGTAAAGGCTTTTGTCAATCGCACAATAAGAATTTTAGGTGCACATACTGAGGCTGGAATAGGCTCAACTAACCCAGTAACAGGTACAATAGTAACACCAAAAACATTAGCTAAAGACATTGGAGTATCCAATACATTTACACATGCAACAAGGTCACAAAAAATACCTACATCTGCTGATAAATCAATTTTACTAAAGGGTGTTCCAGATTCCGCTAACCTCACAAAATCAGCATACCAATGGTACCCATTCTATGGGGCACCAGGAATTGCTCCAAATCCCTCAACAGGTGAGCCTGGAAGGATTAGAGTATATGGAGCATATGGTGGCATCGGTGATCTTGACAATTATTTACAAGTTTTCGGAGGTTGTCTGTAAAGTGAAACATTATCTGTGGTTTAATTGTCAGTGTGTTTTCGTTTTTTTCTTTTGTTATTATCATTTGTTTTGTCCATTACTTCTTTTGTTTCGGCTATTATTGCAACATCTCTAACAGTTGTGGGTTTGTTTGTTGCTTTAATTACTAACTGTCCACTCCAACCACATTCTTTACATTCATATTTAGGTGGAGTCCATCCCATGTGAGAAAACATGTCCCCTGAGGTTGTATTAACTCTGCGAATCAATGGGCTTTTACATTTAGGACAAACTTGAATATCCACATGTTTTTTCTGTTTTGCCAACTCATCTAATGACTTAACTAACTCCGATAGAAGTACACTTTCAATCTGCTCAGTTTCCACAATTATACTTTGGCTATTTTTTTTTCGTTTCTTTTTCTCTTGAGTCTCAGACATGTAGACCATCTGGTGTGTAATGTATTTTTGTATAAGAAATAAACGTTTTGCAGGATTAAAATATTGTTCTATTCGGAAATAGGGTTACACTTTTTGTTTTAAGTATATGTTTGCTGGTGTTAAATATTTTATTCCTTTATGTGGTCTTGTATAGTTGTAGTATCTTATAAAGTTCCAGTGTTCTTTGAAGAGGTGGGATTTTACTTGGTATGCTTTGTGGAATGTTTCGATCTTGCCGTATGTTGTGGGTTTGCGAACGCTAGTAGTGATATGTTCAATATCCAAGTTAATACAGTGTCGTTTAAATGCGGATACACCACCTCCTCTTGTCGGTTTAAACTGTGTACCCTGTCCGTCAGAATCTGTCGTGGAACGCCAAACTGTCTAACTGTTCTGTCTAAAAGCAACATAGTACTCTCACCTGTAGGATTCCAAATCTTTATCGACCCACAATGAGGTGTGAATGATCATTTTGGTAACTTGTCATCCAGTAGTCATCATCAAAGTTTGAAATCCGTTTGCTATAAACTATTGTTGTGTTCACGTTTAAAACGAGTTGTACCCTAGGTTTTTCTTGGTTTTGTTACTGGGTTGTTTAAGTCTGTTTGGCAGATTGTGTTATAGACTTTATGATGCTTAATAGTCATGTTTTTATGATAAAGATAGTCTTTTATTTTGTTAGGTTCTCACTTATAGTGTTTGTGTGATTTTATGATTTTTTTGGTTAAATTTTTGTCAAGTTTAGTTCCACAGGGTTGTTTTTTAGGTTTTTCTTTAAGATCTTTTCAGTCACTTGTTTGGTAGCGGTTTTACCAGTGATAGAATATTTTTCGACTAATCTTTGTTTGAACACAATTTGATTTAATCTGTTGTTCTGCAAGTTTTTGTTTAATTATCCACCTTTTTAGTTTCTCAATATCGCGATCCAACAAACTCCAACTCTCTATATCTATATAGAAAGTGTAACCCATTTATAGCAACTTAACTTTTTATTGTTTATATCCGCAGTGTTTGGTCCAAGAGGTAATTAGATTTGGCGAAACATTTGACAGGACGGAGTGTATGGCGGTGATTAGAGTTTCCACAGTT
>JAITMO010000173.1 GCA_031277345.1 Candidatus Bathycorpusculum soli | reverse complement strand
ATTTACTTGATGTTTCACCCTTGCTATAATGAACCAAACACCACTTGAGCTTACGCTGATTCGCCAACTTCATACAAGCTACATTGCTAAAGCTAGCGAAATAATTTCTGTAAATGATACATAAAAACAAAAAGAAGGAAAAGAAAAAAATGAATAAAAACAAAATGGGATCAGCTGTAGGGATTGGACTAATATTTGTTGCAATGCTATCAATGATTGCTATGCCTGCTTTTGTAGTAGCGGAAGAAAGTGGCTATGTAGAACACTGGGAGCGTTATGATAAGTTGACTTGGCATGTAAGAGCGTATGCTGCAGGGGGTTTTGACAATAATAACATCTTCACTAGCCACACTTGGGATCAAGATCTTTCTGGTGCTACTAGAACTGGCGGGTCTGTTGATTTTAAATCGACAGAAATAATCGTGGTGGTTGATGCACGTTCATATCTTGGCAACAATGTACGCGTAACTTCTTGGGTAAAATCTACACCACCCAGCTCAGGCGGTAGTGCCGTGCCCTTATGATTCGAAAGCCATTTTTAGCAGTGACTTACACACTGCTATGTTTATCTTCTCTCTTTTTTTCCTCTTCAGTAACCTGTGTAACGAGTACTTCTTCTTTACCGTCAACATTTTACGTTACATATCAAGGTTATATACAAAATTATTTCTCTACCTCAAATGAGACAGTATCTCTTTGGGTGCAATTTTTAAATGGAACCAGTTGTGGACCTAAAACCATGAACTTTACTTTTTCTATGGAAGAAACATATGAAAACGAATATATTGTTAAATTTATGCTTGAATTTGATAATTTTTATGACGAAATATCTGTACCTGCCACTGTTTCAAATGGACATGTTTACATAGATTCTACGCCTACAATATTTGTTGTTAACCCCAATTCTTTAATTGACGGTAACACTATTGAACTCTTTCAAACAGAAAACCTAACGCTCTCTGGCACTGTTTTTAGGGACATAAAAACGGACACTTTACTTAATAATTACCGTGTAGCTTCAAAAGTAGTTATAACAGAGTATGAGCCAACTAACTTGGATCCATATACGGGACCTTTGTTGTTTTTTGATCCGTTAACTGGTGTACTTGTTCGCGCTTCAGATAAAATTACAGATGTTCTTTTAAACAAGTTAGGTGTAGACTTTATTAGGGGGGGAGTCTTTGATTTATTAGATTACTCCGAAAACATGAATTTTACCTTAGTACGCTCATATTCTTCACTTGTGGGACCTATTTTAATAATTATATTTATTGTAGCGTTTGTATTGGTTGTGTTTTTCGCCTATAGAGCTTTAAAAAAGAAAAAACGAGACAAACGAAAAACTTACACAAATAAATCTTTAAAATTTCGTTTTGTTCGATATCAAAATATGAGGTGTTTATATGTGTTGTGAAGTTATTGGTGAATTTAAGTCTGTTACTAAACGGTTTGGCGCTGCAGTAGCTCTTGATGGGCTTAGTCTAGACATACATCGTGGAATTAACGGGTTAATTGGCCCTAATGGGGCGGGCAAAACAACGGCCATACGGTTGAGTTTAGGCTTAATTAAACCTGATGATGGATGCGCTAAATTATTTGGATTTGATTGTTGGCGTGATTCTATGTCTATTCGCAGTAAAGTAGGTGTTTTGTATGAAAAGCTTGCGTTTTATGATAATATGTCGGGGCTTGAGCAGCTGCGGTTAATGGCTAAACTGAAGGGTGCGTCTGATTCGGTGGTTAAGCTTAGAAAGCTTTTGTGTCTTGTTGAGCTTGATGAGGATGCTCATGATCGGCGTGTTGGGGGTTATTCGGCTGGCATGCGCCAAAGACTTGGTTTAGCCCAAGCACTATTGGGTAAGCCGGAGCTTGTGATTTTAGATGAGCCTACGGCTAATTTGGATCCTTTGAACCGCACAAAAATTCTTGAACTCGTAACATTTCTAAATAAAGAACACAATATCTCATTTCTAATTTCAAGCCACATACTGCCTGAGTTGGAAAAAATATGTGACAATTTCATATTAATGAATAAGGGTAAATTGTTGCGTCAGGGTAAATTAGATCAGATGCTTAGTAAAACCTCATTATCAGTGCCTTTTGTAAAGTTTGTTGTTAGGGTGCATCCTGTTGAGTCGGTGGCGACTTTTTTGGAAGGCGAGGAGTGTGTTGAGGAATTATCGATAATTGATGGTTCGTTGCATGTTATTGTTAAGGATGTTTTGTTGTTTAAGCAGCGTTTGCCTTTGCTTATTAGTCAGGCGGGTGCGTCTTTGGATGAGGTGAAAATGGTAGAGTCTGATTTAGAAACAGTCTTTAAATCATCGGTGGAGGGGGCTTAATAAGTGTCTTTGCGTGTTGGTTTGGCGTTATTGAAAGCTGAGTTGAGTAAAGTTTGGGCAAGACCCATACTAGAACTTACCGTTGCTTTCATGGCAGCAATGGCCATATTTATGGTTCAGCCTCTTACGGAAATTGTTGATCATTCCAAGTTTTCAATTATTTTTCAGTCGGCGTTGGCTGGAAGTGTGAGTTCTACAGTGGCTTCTTTGTTGTTACCTTTGGTTATTATGTGTGGGGTTTTGATGGCCTTGTCGTTTGCTAGGGATTATGAGTCGGGGTTAATGCTGTCAATT
>JAITMO010000168.1 GCA_031277345.1 Candidatus Bathycorpusculum soli | reverse complement strand
AACCACAAACTCACCCATATCCTTACTCACCCCAAGATTAACAAACGCAGAATTATCATTCACCACATAAACCCCATAAGGCGCAACCTTTAACAACTCACCCTCAGAAAAATCATGATAAGCCGTATCAGTGTTAGTTTTGGTGGGCAATTGATCATGCACCGTGTTGTTTTAGCCTATGTTTTGGCACAAAAGAACACCAAGTATTCAGATGAACTACTTGCATTGCTTTTTCCATTTATGATAGGTCGGTTTTTTGTGATGACAACTTTGCCTACAAATCGCATGTTAAAGAGAGCTCTGTATTGTCAGGTAAGTGTAATACTCAACGTATAGAGCGTAAGCATTTGTCTTTACGTACAGGGTGTAGCCATCTAGCTCGAAAAGATCCATTTTTCAAAGTCAGAAATCATGCATCATACTATTGTTAGCTTAATCATTAATTTTTGGTTCTTCAAAAGAAAACTACTAACTCACCTGCTCTATGGCATGACCGTTTTTCACATCTTGTATATAATTTTATGAAAAAGATTTGCGAATATATAAATGTGAAAACATAGACAAGTTAAACGGATCCACCGTTTAGGGTCCATTTTTTGTTGAATATTTTTCTTTATATAATTTTGTAGCTGTTTCTTCTTCAAAGAATGTTAAAGGTGATTCTTGGAGTTGAATTTTTAGAATTGATTTAAATCCTTGTTTTAATGCATTAGCAATCGTGTCAGAGCTTATTTGGTGCCCTAGCAGATCTGTTATGCTGGTTATGTTTTGTCGTCCAAGTTCAGCAGCTTGTTGACAGGTGAGGTTTTGTAGTTTGAGTAGTTGAAACATTTTATCCAAGTTAACATTTCGTAAAAGTGTGCCATGTTGTAAAACATACCCACGTGAGAGAGTTTGGCTGCTACCTGAAATTTTTTTTCCTCCAACTGTTAGGTTAGGACAATTTTTTGTATTACCGCTATTAAAGTCTGCTGAGATCCCTAAAAGACGCAGTGCATCAACTATAGCTTCGTAAATTTTGAAATAAACAACAGCTATATCGCTATTAACACCTAAATCAGAAACTTTAGCAACTACACTATAAGTAATCTCACCGTCACAGTCATGATAAACAGTGCCTCCACCACTACAACGCCGCACCACATCTACTCCAAACTGTTTAGCCGTTTGAAGATAAACTCGGTCTTCAATTACTTCATTTCTGCCAACACTCACAGCAGACGGATACCAACGATAAAGACGAAAAGTATTAAGAGACACCTGCTCAGTAATACGTGCCTGCAAAATAGCCTCATCAATAGCCAAATTCCAAGCAGCATCACGCACATCAAATGGCAAAAGACGCCAAGTAGCCATCAACATTATTCACTACAATCAATACAAACAAAATCAACATTAAAAACATAACCTACGCCACTATTATTGTTGCTGTTCAATTTGACCATTAATTGCCACAATATTACGCTCAACTAACTCTAACCACTGTTTATTTTTATCAGGATTCAGACCTTTACGACGAAAAATATCCTTAGCCCGATACAATGCATCCAAAGCAGCCGAAAAACAACCCAAAGCAGCCAAAGCAACGCCCTGATTAACCTGCACCATCAAATACTTACCCGTCTCAACATCAGACAAAGCAGTCTCATCAGAGGCATCAAAAAAAGCCAACGCCTTATTAGCCGCAGCAAAACTCTCCATATGCTTACCCTGCCTACCAAACGCAGCAGACAAATCCGCATAAACAATAGCCTCAAACCGAATCCTATCAAACACTACATCACCTGAAAGCAAACTACACAAACGCAACGCCTCATTATAAAAATCAACAGCACCCTGATAATCACCCTGACGAAAAGCTCTATCAGCATTCTCACTAACCTCCTGTAAAACACACACTACATGAGACATCGCTATCACAAAAATCAAAGAAGCAACACATAAAACTGTTGCGACCACAAACCAACAACCAAAACAACAAAAACATTAACAACACTAACCAACCACACAACACACCAAAAATACCACAACACACAACAACACAATCAAAACTAAAAGCAAGTTAAATCACAACAAAACCACCCTACTAAAAACAAAAAAACCGCCACCACAATTCAAGCTTACCCTTAAAGGCACAATCGTAACAAATCCTCAAAATAAGCTCTACATCGATTTTTTTTATAAGAACGCAATACAGCCACAATTTGACTCCTATCCTTCTCACCTAAAACCTTACAAACCAATTTAGGCACAACACCATTTCCAACAAAAAGAAACTGACAAACAGAAGTAACATTTGCAACCCTGCGACAAACACTAGCAGTTTCAAAATCCACAACAAACAACTTACCCAATTTATCTACAAGCAAATGCCTAGGCGCCTTACTTAACTCACCATGATCTAAACTAGCCTCATCAAGACGCCAACACTGCTCCAAAACATCCCTCAAAACCCCCTCGAAAACAACCCTATCCCTATGACTCCCCAACCAATCAACCAAAAAATCACCATCAATCAACTCAGAAAGCAAAAAATTCTTACTAACATCCACAAACCTAGGCCCTACACCAAAAACATTAGCCCTCTGCAACATCTCAGCCTCGTGAAAAAAATCAACCCTACCACCATCAATTCTACGCATCTTCAACGCCAACCGCCGCATCATCCCCCCAACATAAGCAACAACTACAACACCCACATACCCCTTACCTAACACAGGCACACCACCAGCTAAACCACTACCAATAAACTCTACAGCCTCAACCCCAAGCGCCTTTAAC
>JAITMO010000150.1 GCA_031277345.1 Candidatus Bathycorpusculum soli | reverse complement strand
AGCGCTGGCTTTCACACTTTGGACATTTCATAACCATCGCAAATACAAAAAACTAAACCATCTCATAATCCTTTTTACAATACTCTCACATTTTTTAAGGGAAACTTTTTTCCGTTTTTTCTGTCAAAAAAGTTTTTGACACGCATACTCTAATATAGTCGTTGCTGTGCTTATGTGTTATTAGAATTCTTTAGAAGAAGAGTCAACCCAATAGCAAGTCACTTTTTCTTAATTATTCTGGTTATACGTGGGTAGAACCACACTGGGTAATAATAATGGGTAAACATAAAGTAACAAATGAAAACGATCTAGATAGTATGATTCTTCCTTCATCAAACGATGTTTTAGGTGTAGCAGTAAAAATGTTGGGTGCAGATAGAATTATGGTTAAATGTCAAGATGGTAAAGAACGTCTCTGTAGGGTTAGAGGTAAACTGAAAAAACGTGTGTGGATAAGGGAAGGTGATATCGTATTGGTTTCGCCATGGGATTTCCAAACGGAAACAAGAGGGGACATATTTTGGCGATACCGCAAGAATCAGTCTGATTGGCTTAGAAACCATAATTATCTAACAATGTGAGGCTGCATTACAAATCAATATCAAATGCACTGAGTGCGGAAACGAATTTAAAAAAGAGAGTGTATCACCTGAAGAAGAAATCATTATCTGCCCGGTCTGTAACACACAATACAAAATAACAATAACTGCAACGGGTAAACTTTGTTTAACTGACTCAATCTTTGAGGGAAATGACTTCGGCGAACTTTAACCTCAAGCAAAATTTAATTGATAACATATGGCATGTTGAAATTACATTGATAGTGTTTTTATTAGTGGAGCATTTAAAATTGACTTATTTTTTCAATATTTCATTCTAATTTTGTTTTTAACTCATACAAAAAACTATCAATATCTATGTAACTTACTATAAAATAGAAAATAGTTTAAGATTATAAAACTAGTAATCTTCTTAAAAAAATAAGTTAAATACAAATAAACACATTACGTTTTTCTTTAATGTTGCCTTAATATTTTGATGTACATACTTTTCTAAAAAAATTAACCAATTAGCCACAGCAAATACCTTAGTGTTATGCGAGTCTTTGAAATTACGTCTTGTTGTTCTTCTATACTATTCTGTTTTTGTGAATCTGTTTTCTTTTTCGTTGCTGTGTCTTTTTAGTTGCTGTTGCCTGTTTTTTGTTTTTTGAGCTAACCATTGCAATACGTTTGTTGAGAAACGAAAATTTCACCTGTTTAGGATGTCCTTTCTGCTTATATGACCTGTTGCTTCTCGAAAACCACAACGTTAGGTTATAACAAACAACATAACACACTAAAAATTAAAAAATAACCTGCTGCTGCAAATGGCGAATCGGTGAACTGTATAAAATAAAAAAGGAAAGTGTTTTTAAGAAAATCCTTTAGATAACGTACCGTCTGCCTAAAGTTTCTAAGTGGCGCCTTTTTTGGTTGCAGGTTGAGGGTTGGTTTATTCGGTTGGTGTTGGCAGGTATTTTGCGAGGATGCCTTTGGTGTGTTTGGGTTTTTTTGGTTTCCAGTTTGTTAGGCGTGTTTTGATTTCTTGGTCTGTTATGTTTATGTTTAGTGTTCTGTTGGGGATGTCTATTGTTATGGTGTCGTTGTTTTGTATGATGGCTATGGGGCCGCCGTCGTAGGCTTCGGGGGTGATGTGGCCTATACTTCCACCTCGTGTGGCGCCACTGAATCGGCCGTCGGTTATTAGGGCAACTGTTTCGTTTAGACCCATGCCTGCAATTGTTGCTGTGGGAATAAGCATTTCTGGCATACCTGGCCCGCCTTTTGGTCCCTCATAACGTATGACTACTACATCGCCGGGGTTGATTTGTTTGTTGCGGATAGCTGTTATTGCTTCTTTTTCTGAGTTGTAAACTTTGGCAGGGCCTGTGTGTTTGAGCATTTTTGGTGAGACACCGGCGGTTTTGATTACTGAGCCTTTTGGTGCTAGGTTGCCTGTTAAAATGGCAATTCCACCTTCAGCGTGAACAGGGTTATCTAAGGAGTGTATGACCTCTGTGTTGTTAACTGTTGATGTTTTAATGTTTTGTGCAAGTGTTTTGCCAGAGACTGTTAAAACTTTTAGATTTAGTAGCGTTTGAATTTGGTGCATAACAGCTGGAACGCCACCTGCATTGTCGAGGTCTTCTATTGCATAGGTTCCACTTGGAATCATGCTACATAGGTGTGGCACTTTTTTACTTATCTCATCAAACAGTGTTAAGGGTAATGTTAGGTCGGTTTCTTTTGCAATGGCTGGTAGGTGTAGTACTGTGTTAGTTGAGCCACCTAAGGCCATGTCAACAGATATGGCGTTTTTAAATGATTCTAAAGTAAGGATATCTGAGGGTTTTGTGTTTTGCTCTACTAGTTTAACTATTTGTTTACCTGTTTGGCGTGCAAGACGAATTTTATGAGCACTTGTAGCTAGAGATGTTCCACAGTATGGTAAAGACATGCCTAAGGCTTCACTCATGCAAGCCATGGTATTTGCTGTAAACATGCCACTACAACTACCACAACCTGGACAGGCAACAT
>JAITMO010000119.1 GCA_031277345.1 Candidatus Bathycorpusculum soli | reverse complement strand
TCAGTGAGCAAAATATGAACATGAGGATTCAAACTCAACATCCTCCCATAAGGATGAAGCACACAAACAACCCCAGACACAGCCCATGCTTAACTTTAAGCATCTGCTACATCGTATTACTAACCGCATCCATAAACACCTTAAACAAACTCTGATCAGCTTCAAACACGGCCCGTAGTTCCTCAGGCATAGTAAAAACCATGTGCCGATGGGGTACCGCATAGAGCCTATCAGCTAATTCATCAACCCATTGATCAGCATGTTTCTTGCCACATTACGGACAAATTCGACTCTTACATGCCAAGGGGATAGTTTTAGTGGTGTCACATTTGGAGCATTTGTAGGTTAAAAAACCATACTTGGGATCACGACAATGAAGCATCTTTTCTACTTCATCAATCTTGTACTGTGAGAGGTTTGGACCCATAACCTTGAAGCGTTCCCAATTCTGTGCAAATAGCATAATGTTTTTTATAGCAATTTTGAAGGACGCTGCCCTTCAAAAAAAAAGGGCAGCTCAATTATATAAAGTCGTTAACAAAAAAAGAGAATGTACCCATCATTGTCTACTATCATCTTACGAGTAAAATTCTACGCAACATGCACAGAAAGTTATTCGTTTTTGTTTCGACCCAACCAAGTTAGAGTTTAAACAAACTTACGTAACTAGCACATCACCTTACTTCATTTTCATCACTCTTGTAGCGTTAAATATAGCAAGAATCGATACACCCACATCAGCAAACACAGCTTCCCACATAGTAGCAATGCCAAACGCACTCAACAATAGAAATACACCCTTAATACCCAAAGCAAATAGGATATTCTGCCAAACAACACGCTTTGTGAAACGAGCAACATCAATAGCTTCAACCAATTTAGAAGGCTCATCAGTCATCAACACTACATCTGCAGCTTTAATAGCAGCATCAGAACCTATCCCACCCATAACTACACCAACATCAGCTCGCGCCAATACGGGTGCATCGTTAATACCATCACCAACAAAAGCCAACTTGCCTTTCGCACGTTTTTGCTCACAGAAGAACTCCACTTTCGCTACTTTTTGATTTGGCAACAATCCGCCGTAAACTTCATCAAGTTTTAACCCATTTGCAATGACCTCAGCAATTTGGGGATTGTCACCAGTCAACATAACCACTTTACGAACACCTCTCGACTTAAGCATAGCAATTGTGGTATAACTATCGGACTTGAGCTCGTCAGAGATAACGATACAACCCACATACTCATTATTCACAGCCACATAGACCAGTGTGCCAACAGCTTTCGATTCAACAAACGGAATCTGATTCTGCTCCATCAACCTATGGCTACCAACCAATATGCGCCTGCCATCGACTCGAACACTAACACCCTGACCTGAAATTTCTTCATACCCCAACAGTGCTTCTTTGTCTATTGCCTTACCGTAAGCTACTTGAATAGAAAGCGCAATTGGGTGATTAGAAAATGCTTCAGCAATAGCAGCAAATTCAAGCACCTCCCCTTCACTTCTACCCGTAGCAGGCAAGATATTTGTCACTTTAAAAACACCTTTTGTCAATGTACCAGTTTTATCAAATACCACGATATCGAGATTGTTCAGAGCTTCAAGGTAATTACTGCCCTTAATTAGAACACCTTTCCTTGATGCTCCACCGATACCTCCAAAGAACCCAAGTGGAATAGACACTACTAACGCACATGGACAAGAGATGACAAGAAAAATTAAACCACGACTAACCCAATCACCCCACATACCACCCATAAAGAGCGGAGGAATCACAGAAATCATCATTGCTAAACCCACAACAACTGGTGTATAGTATCGCGAAAAAGTTGTAATAAATTTCTCTGTAGGCGCTTTTTTACTTCCAGCATTTTCCACGAGATCAATAATTTTAGCAACCGTAGATTCACCAAACGTTTTAGTTACTTCAATTGTAAGTAAGCCATTTTGATTAATGCAACCGGATAATACAGTGTCAGAAATAGAGGCTTTGCGAGGAACAGATTCCCCTGTAAGCGCCATTGTATCGAGCATCGCTTCTCCTTCAATTACAATACCATCCAGTGGAATTTTCTCACCTGGCTTTACGATAATAATGTCCCCGATATTTACAGTACTGGGAGTGACCTTTACTATTTTGCCGTTTTTTTTCAAATTGGCGAAATCTGGGCGTATGTCCATAAGATCAGCAATTGATTTTTTCGATCTGCGCACGGCAACTTCCTGAAAATACTCTCCAACTTGATAGAACAGCATAACGGCCACTGCTTCAGGATATTTACCAATGATAAAGGCACCGATTGTGGCAATACTCATTAAAAAATTCTCGTCAAATATCTTCCCACGAGTAATGTTTTTGAGTGCCCGCAAAACAATTTCACCCCCCAACATCAGGTAACTTGCAATAAATACTGCTAAAGGGATATAGCTACCATTAAGTAAATAGTGCTCAAGAAAAAAGCCAACGCCAAACACAACTGCGCCCAAGATCAGTTTGATAAGTTGGGATTTATTTTCATTCCCATGATCATGTTTATGGGTGTCACTAGAATGTTTATTGTATTTTTCCATAATGGTAACTTTTGGTTCGCATTTGTAGATAGCGTCTTTAACAAGTTGCGTGATATTATGTGCTTGTTTGTCGTTGGTCTCCACTTGTAGTGTAGCAGTTACAAAGTTTATGTTGGCAGACGAAACACCTGGAACTTTCTTCAATGCCTTTTCGATTTTTGCCGCGCAATTAGGACAATCCAATCCTTTTAGCGTATACGTTTTAATCATGTCATACCTCTTAATTTAATAGTTGTTCAAATATTCAACTATTTTATAAAAAACTGTCATGTTTCAGTATTTATTATTTTTGTATTTGGTTCTGTTAACTTATCGTGGGATTTAGGTGGAAAATTTTGAGAGTGTTCACCTCAGATGGATTTGCAGTGCAATAGTCTCCACGAAAGGACAAGTAGACGAAAACTAAGGTAAAATACAATGATAATTGTCCACCCAAAAAGTGTGTTAAACCCTGCAAAACTTGAGAAGATGACGTCACCTATACGCATAGGTGAACACTCGATAATATTTTGCAAACAAGTTTATTCACGTACATGTTCAAAACCTTTTTCAAATATGTCCTTTATATGATTGTCTGCAAGTGAGTAGTAAACGACCTTGCCCTGCTTATCATACTTAACGAGGTTTGCAAGGCGTAAAGATTTAAGCTGATGAGATATCGCTGATTTTGTCATTCCCAATAGCACAGCTATATCGCAGACACACATATCTTCACAGGAAAGCGCCCAAAGGATACGTACACGAGTATTATCCGAGAACATCTTGTAAAGGTTAGCGAGGCCATAGAAATCTTTGCCTTCCGGCATTGTACAGCGTACACGCTCTACAACATCCCCGTGAATAACTTCACAATCACACATGGGCTGTTCGTTTCGTTTCATAAACATACCTTCAACAATTGAATAATTATTTAACTGCCTAATATCTTTTGATGACTTAGTTTGCCAACACATATTTTAGTGCTTATGTTGTACAGACGGAATTTCTGAGAAACATGTTGAAATTGATGGTGAATATACGGCATCACCACCTGATTTGACACCCAAATACGAAATCTTGTAAAAAACAATACCACCTATTTCAAAGAGCACAATTCTTAAACTATTCCACTAAAATGTGGCTAAAATACCAACAAAAACAGACAGCAATTAGAACGAAACTGCTTTAGACCCAAACACCACAGTCCACAACTTTCGCATACACTCTAAATTCTGTAGTGTTTTTTGCACATACAGATTGTATGTTGAACCTAAATTCTGCATGTTTTTATAGTATTGCTTTGACCACATTATAAGTTAGGGTATAAATGTGCTAGTTTTCCTCTCGCTTGCTTTGCAGTAAAGTGCCAGCTTATCTGCTTAACATCATCATTCCGATCTTTCTCCCAAGCAACCAACTGCTCATTAAGCGTTTCAATATTTGGAATCCTCCTATCCAAACACTGCCTACTCAAAGCACTCAACTCACACTCAGCAACATTAAACCAACCAGCCATGCTTAGGCGTATAATGAACCTCAAGACGCCTAACCAACCTACGCGCCTTCTCCGCAGAAAAAGCCTCATACAAAGCACCCAACACATGAATATTCAAATTATCCATAACAAGACGTACCTTCTCTGCCTTGGGATAAAACTCTAAAAGCAACCGCTCAATCTGACGCGCCCAATCAAGCTTAGTACAACGCCCCTGCGCCTCAGTATGCCTCCAACCCCTAAGAGGCTCAACAAACATAAAAACGCTACAAGAACCCACACACCTATACGAATAATCCTCTAATCTTGGATGATTAGCCGACATATCGATCGGATCTACCTCATCTACTACAAAATAGAAAGGTTTCTCATCCATACAAATTAAAGGAATCTCTGGATCATAAGGTAGTGTATAGGTTTCAAGAATATCTTCCATGTGGGCTACGAATTCGCCATTGTATTTTGGGGGCATGTACCATTGTTTTTTTAGGTGAGGTTTATGTTTTGTTTTTTTAAAGTTTTTCGCACTGTTTCACGGCCTATGGTGGGCATGATTTGTAGTTCAATTATGTTTTTTGTGAGCAGGCGTAGAGTCCAGCGTGCATAGCCTTTTGGGGGTTTGCTGCAGGCTAGGGTGATTATTCTTGCCTCGTCTTCGCCGTTGACTATGGGTTTTCTTGGTGGAGTTTTGTGGATTCTGCGTCGTAGGGTGTATTCTATGCCGTGTTGGTGGTAAGTTTTGATGGTTTTGTAGACGCATATGTCTGAGATTTGGTATTTGGTGGTGATTTCTTCCTGGGTTAGGGGTTTTCCGTTTGAGGTGTCTGCGAGTAGTAGTATGTTGCAGCGGTTTCTGATTGTTTTGGGAGTTTTTTCTTCGTTTAGTGTTATGAAAATTGTTGTGTGCTCGTCTTTGGTTAATTTAACTGTGTATTTTTTGTTCATAGTTATACCCTACAAGTATAGAGTACAACCAACACTTATTTATAATGTGGTCAAAGCAATAT
>JAITMO010000079.1 GCA_031277345.1 Candidatus Bathycorpusculum soli | reverse complement strand
TTACTTGATGTTTCACCCTTGCTATAATGAACCAAACACCACTTGAGCTTACGCTGATTCGCCAACTTCATACAAGCTACATTGCTAAAGCTAGCGAAATAATTTCTGTAAATGATAGTAATGTTTATTTGTATAAACATTTAAAAATCACTTTAGCTTCATTTATTGTGATGAAAAATGAAGAAGATCACAGTTTTAGTTCTACTAAGTCTTATAGTTTGTTTTTCAATTTTTGCTTTGTTTTCATCTGTTGGCGCAGAACAAATTGTAGGTGTTAAAGAAGGCGACTGGGTTGAGTATGATATTGCTGTGACGGGCGTTGGGAGTATGCCACCGACTCACGATGTACGATGGTCGCGAATGGAAGTTTTGGCGGTGGATGGAAGCGCATTTTCTGTGAACGTTTCTGTTAGATATGCTAATGAGTCGTTTGGTAGTTCGGTTTGGAAATTTAATTTTACTGAGGGAAAGGTTGGCGGGTGGCTTATTATTCCGGCTAATCTTGGTGTGGGTGATACGTTTTTTGATGCCTACTCTGAACCGAATAATGTGCCTATTCAGGGTGAAGAGCAGAGAACGGTTTTGGGTGCGACTAGAACTGTAACGCGTGGAAGTGATGCTTTAAGAGAGATTAAAGAGTGGGATAAATCCACAGGATTTTTTATTAGTTCTAAAGAGGTTGCTAAAAATTATACAAATGCGGAGGGCTGGTATTTTGAGGATTTAACTATTACCATTAGAGCTACTGCCACTAACATGTGGGGCAGACAAATTTTTGGATTAGATACGGCAGTTTTTGCGTTGGTTATATCGAGTTTAGTGTTTGCGGTTGTAGCTTTGGTTTCAGCTTTGATTATTTGGCAGAGAAAAAATTTGGCAAAACTCAGCTTACGCTACTCTTCCCTGACAAAAAAAGTAATTTTAGCGGTGATAATTGTAAGTGTTGTAGTGTCTGCTGCGATAGTTGTGCCTTCATTTTGGATGAATTTGGGACTAAGTAACGCAGAAGGCAACATGATTATGCAAAGTATTTGGTTTAGTCTAATTTTGGCAAGTGTGTGGTTTAGAAAAACAGGCAACTATTTTGTGCATGGAATTTTGATGACAGCAGTTGTTATTTGTACATTGATTGGTTTTGCGTCAGTTATTGCAATGTGGTCTCCAGCAGATAGTAGCCATATGGAGTTAGTCTACTTTAGCTCATTTGATAAAATTGCAGAATTCGTTGTACATGGCGTGTTTTCAATTCCAGCACTCGTGTTTGGATGCTGGTTTATTGCACTTTGGCGACTTAACTCTGTTACTTTTCCTAACAGAAGCAAACTAATAGTTAAACTGTTAGTAATTATGTGGGCACTATCATATATAGTAGGTGTTTTGGGATACATAATAGACTACACCACATTACTAGGCAGCTGGTAAAATAACTTAACTAAACTGTTCAGTTTTTTGTGGTAATACAATATCTTAAATTCTGTTGTTACGCTTCTTTCTGAAAAGCTAATTACTGGTAGAAAAACTATTGTTCTGTATTATGGTATAAGAGTATACATAGTAAGTTGCTTACGCTGATTTGCTTGTTTTTTAAAAAAGAACACAATAACGAGATATAGTGTGATGTATTACCACGTATTGTGCAGTTAAGGTTAAAAGTAATCTGTTATTGGTTTATGTTATAGTTTGCGGACGAAATTTGCTATGTCTTTTATGTAGTGTAGGTTTAGAACGTTTCTTGTGTTTTGTTTGGTGGTGTAGTCTTTGAGCATCCAAAATACGTGTTCGCGGACTTCTTGGGAGGAGTTGCGGTTTTCGTATTTGAGGTATAATTCGATGAATCGTAAGATTTGATTTTTTATTTCAGTGTTGTCGATTTGTGTTTTTTCTGGGTTAAATATCCAGGGACAGTTTCTTGCGCCTCGTCCAATCATAGCAAAGTCACATCCAGTTCGGTTTAAAAGGTCTATTCCTTGAGGGTATCGTGTAATGTCACCATTTGCTATAATGGGGATAGAGAGTTTTTCTTTTACTTGTTTCATTATAGTCCAGTTGACTTTTTTTGCAAGTTTTTGTTGCACAGTTCTTCCGTGAATACAAACAGCTGCAACGCCGATGCTTTCTAGACTTTTTGCGACGTTTACAGCTACTATTTTTTGGGCGTCTATGCCTATGCGCATTTTTACTGTAACTGGTTTAGAGGTTGCTTGAACTATTTTATGGACTATTTTTTCTAGCCTCAGAGGGTTTGTTAAAAGATAAGCGCCATAACCTTGGGCCAATATTTCTTTTTCACTACAGCCAACATTAAAATCGATGATGTCAGCAAATTCTTCAACTTTTTTTACACTTTTTATAATAGATTCTTCACTATTACCAATTAACTGTACACTTACAGGCCGTTCAAACTCTACTATGTTGAGGAGTTCTTTAACTTCACGTCTGTTTTTATTTTTGACAAGTTCCACATCAAACATTTGAGTATAAACTAGACCTGCCTTGTTCTCTTTACACAACATTCGAAAAGAGGTACAATTGACAGCCGCCATTGGCGCAAGAACAAAAGGATATGCAACGTCAACGTTTCCAATTTTCATCTCGTTTTTACTTCCCAACATTAATCTACAGACTTTATTTATAACCAATAGCTAACATGATGGCAATGTAACTATTAGGTGTATTTAGCGCGTGTTTTTAATCTTCTTTGTTTAGAAAAGGTTAAAGAGGAATGGTTTTTACTGCTTCTACAGTGCGTTTTAAGACTAAATTTGCAGTATTTTGATTAGGCCAACTACCTAAACCACAGTCTGGACCAGTAAATGTTAGCAGTTCGCCATATTTTTCTTTAGCAACCAAATAACGGTTACGTATAACTTCAACAGATTCAACAAGCTGCTCATCAGATGGTTTTTCAATACCTGTTTCACAAACCTCAGCCCAAATAGCGTCAATATCTGTACGGGCAATACCTACACGAATTTGCTTATCAGCCTCTTCAAGCATGTTCTTTGATACGTCAATAATATTTTTCGGAGAAGCTGCGTATTCAAAAGATAACACATCTAGCCCTTTTACAGCAAGTAAATCATGAATACCATTAGTAAAGTGTAAATGTATTTGCCTGGTTGGCCCAGTAAAATTATAAGCCTTTTGCAATGTTTCTACAACAAGCTCAGAGGCAGCATTCAAATTAGTGTGACCAAAACTTGGCTCATCAATAGAAACTACACGGGTTTCAATATATTTATTATTCAAAATAGAGTTTTTTGCAAACCTATTAATCGTTTCTGCAAACTCATCCAACACATCAAGATAAACTATAGTACCAACTTCGTGTATATACTGCTCAATAGGACCAAAAAGACAAACACGTAACAATATTTTTTTCCCAAACTCTTCACTTAACTCTTTAGCATACTCATTAAGCACATAAACTTCAGGCAACAACGCCTTATTTGTCTCTACAACAAATGAACCATGCCCCATCGCCTCGTGAACAGCATCACCAATTTGTCTTAAACCACTAAACTGTTGTGGAAAAGTAACAACATCTAAACCACATAATAATTTTTGACGAAAAGAATCCACAACAACTTGACAAAAATTCTTTTGCAAAAATTCATCTGCAAGTGGATCTTGATTATTTAATATAGCTTCACGAGTTTTCAGATAAGCTTGCGCAAAAGTTTCTCTATTAACACCTTTAGGCAAGGGAAAACTGCCAACATCATCAATTAACGGATACATAAATAAAAAAAACATCAAGTTCTAATAAAGGTAATGCAATGGACTACAAAATGTTTTTTCCCAAAAATATGCCGCTATATAAAGTATCCGATAGATATGCGGAAGTTAAAGAACAAGGCAAAGTTGATGTGGCATCTAAAATAAGGTGAACAACGCAAAGAGTCATAAAAATGGAGCAAACCATTTAGAAATTACAACACACCATTTCCAAAGAATATGGACCACATACAAACAAACAGGACAAATTCCACAACCAGAAATGAGACGATTAAAAAAAACAAGCATCAAAACAATACATAGACCTTATAGACGGAAAAATGCAAAAAAAACACGCTTCAACGCACAATATATTGATAGTCACGATTACTCTCTATATACCAGTTAGGTCAGCAAGGATTTATTGCGGTGTCGTTGTTATCACTAAAGATTTGTATGAGATCAAATCCTAACTGGTTTTCTGTGGCAATATTTAGTATGTTTGCTCCAGAGAATTTGCCAACGTTACCGTATTCGCTTTCGGGATCTACTATAAAGAAGGCTATGTTTTTGTGTTTTTGCAGAAAGCGTGCAAGTATTATTTTGGAGGTAAAGCTTTTACCTACACGCTTTTGGTCATGCATCAAAAATGGTTGACGGTTAAACTCTAACACATTTATGAGCAAACCAAACACAATTTTATGCATATTTAACGATTTAGAATAACAAATAGTCCTACGAGCCAACCGTTTCAACCTTGTACAAAAAGCCAAATGCTTACGCACAAGTACGTTGCGTATTTCTCTTGCCAGTCTGTAAAACATTTCTTGATATACACAAGTTTCGCACTTACATTCGGGCCATGTATCAAAATAGTTTATTAAAGTGGTGATGTATATTTGATCGTCTGTGGGGCAATTACTATGGTCAAGAATACAATGATCTTTTTCCAATATTTAAGAAGTTACGCGAAGAATATGCTAACTCTTTGTTCATTGCTTGGGAAGGCGACCAAGAGCTTATCAATTTAATTGATCAAAACAATCTGCAATCTGCTTGTGGTGCAGGGAGAATGCATTGCACTATTACGTCAACAGGTAAAGTTAAACCTTGTCCTTCATGGTCAGATGACGACCCTTTTTCAATTGCGGGTGATTGCACTTTAGATGGAATAAGTAAAATATGGAAAAATGCACCAGATTTTAGGCTACTTCAGAGCAAAGATATTCCTGTTTGTAAAGATTGTAAAAAGCATGTGTGTTTCGGTGGTTGTCGTTTAAGAGCTTACAGAAAATATGGGGAACTTCCCGGTGGTCCAGATCCTCGCTGTGTAAAAAAACAAAAAACTGAGTAAGAATCATAATCCTGCGGTTCATTCAACATGGATAAAGTATGTGATACTATGACCAGTTTGGGCGTGTTGCCAATATTTGGTTTTTAGGTATTGATTGAAAACGGACTTATTTACGCTTTAATTGTATTGTGTGGATGTGCGTAGTTCTTGTGTGTTTTTCATTGTTAACGGATTTGTATTTTGTGTGTTTTTATTGAAAATTTTGTTCTCCAGCAATTCTCATGAAACGTGTGTCCTGTAGTTTTTCATGGCATTTCACTCACACACCATTTTTATGAGCCTTTTGTGGAAATGAGGTGACAAATTTTTTCAGGGTGGTTAGTTGAAAAAACGGTCATGTCCTAAGTTAAGTGGAAAGGCAATTCTCTTTTAAAGAACCAAAAATTAATAACCAAACCAACAACAATCCTATGCATAAGAGATGATTTCGAAAACCTAATGCTCCTCCGA
>JAITMO010000069.1 GCA_031277345.1 Candidatus Bathycorpusculum soli | reverse complement strand
CACAAGCATACAAATAGCAAAACAACAACCAACCAGAAATAATTAACTTTACATACAACAACTCAAATCGTTAGCAAATTAACTATTACTATGCTCACGCCAATAAATTACAAAATAATGTGTACACTCAACATTATAACACACAAGATAATTCCCATCATTATCACTTTTTAAAATGCCATACTGCTCACAATACGGACAAACAAACCCACACCAAGAAGCCACCTGCTTGCAGTTACTAAACCTTGTTGGATCACCCAGTTCAGCAGAAATAGTCGCGCCAGCCAACACACCAACACCTGGAACAAAGAATACAAACTATCTCTAACAAAATACATGGAGCTCTTTTCTGTTGCTCTTAGCTTTTAAATGCAAGTTTTCTGTTATGTACTAATGGCTACCTCAGCAAGACCAATAGAAGCACTACAATTAGAATGGAAAGACATAGACTCTGCAAGAAAACAATCAGCATAAACAAACCAGCAAAACATGGACGAACACGAACAGTTCTCATAAGAGACAGGTTTGATAAAGTTTTTAAAATGTTAGAGGAACTTAGAAATAGACAACAAAACATTGCAACATGTAGAAACCGAACACAAAGAAACCTAAACATCATCTTACCTACCTAAACACACAAGCAGCAGGACAAATCTTCCGACGAGCAAAAAAAACCATACGTCCATAACCCACTAGATGATTACGTAGGAAGGTTTTTTCAGTAAATTTTTATGCTCGCTATTGTCTTAGGAACTTGTGAAGAAACCAAAAACATACAGCAGAGCAAAACAACTATACTTCAAGCCAGAAATAAACTTGTGCCCCACTGCAACCAACCACTCAAACAAACACACATAGCATGGCACAAAAACATCTTCACCCTAAAACAAACCCTACACATAACAAGCTACGCCTACAAATGCAAAAACAAAACCTGCCAAAACACAAAAGAAACCTACCGCTCAACCAAAGCAGAAACCTACAGCCTCAAATACTACCAATACGGCATCGACATCATAACAAAAATAGGACACCTATACTTCCAAAACCACCAAACCATAGACCAAATCAAACAAACCCTAACAAACCAACACAAACACCTACAAATAAGCAGCTCAGAAATAAACCTCCTAACCCAAGCATACCTAGCACTAATCAAAGCAGACACAAAACAAAACCCAACCCACCTAAACAAAATCAAAAACAACGGAGGCATAATACTCGCCATAGACGGCGTACAACCAGAAAAAGGCAACCAAACCCTATGGATCCTAAGAGACCACACAACCCAAACAACACTTTTAGCAAAAAACCTGGACACCGCAGACAAAACAAGCATCGTCACCCTACTAAAAGAAATCAAAAAAATAGGCCTCCCAGTAAAAGCAGTAATTAGCGATGGCCAAAGAAGCATCCGCCTAGCTGTTAAACAAGAATTTCCAGATGTACCCCATCAACTGTGCCATTTTCACTTTCTACGTAACATAGCTAACACATCGCTGACTTAGACCGAGCCCTAAAAGTGGATTTGAAGAAAAAAAGTTCGAGGCATAAAACCAGTTGAACAAAAAGCCACAAGCAAAAAAGAAGAAGACAAACAAAGCATGCTCATCTACAATTACTGTCAAACCATACGCTTCGCATTACAAGATGACGGCTGCTACCCTTTAGCACCCGGAGGACTAAAACTCTACACACGATTAAAACTCATCAAACAATCAATCGAACGCAACAATAAACTCCAACCAAATACGGAGTTACAAAAACTGCTTCGCCTACTCTCCATACTTGATGAGTTAGAACCACGATACCAGCAGGTAAAACGACTCTATAAATGGATTTTTAGAGTTAATCGAATTCTTAGGCAGAATAAGAGTAAGAAGCGCAAGAAAAGTTCTGTACAGGTTGAGGCGGATTTGTTTGTGTGTTTTGATAAGCTCTTAAAGTTACGTTCCAGATGTTTAGAGGATCGGTTGGCTGTTGAGAGTGTTTTAAAGTTTATGGCTAGTTATTGGGAGGGGCTGTTTTATTATTATGATTAGTCGGTGGTTCCTAGGGCTAATAATGATTTGGAGCGGTTTATTCGTTGTTTGAAGGTGTCTTATCGTAAGATTACTGGGCGTGCTAGTTGTCAGGGTTTTGTTGTGCGGTATGGTGCTTTTGTGGTGTTGTTTGATGGTTTTTTAGGGTTTGATGAGGTGTTGGGGCGGTTTAGGTCTGTTGTTTATGGTGTTTTTCGTGAGTGTTTTGGTGAGGTTCGGTCGTTTAGGTGTCGGGTGAGTTTTAAGCGGCGGTTGGCTGGGGTTTTTAAGGTTTGTCTTGGTGTTTTAGAGGCTGAATGGGCTGAAGTAGTTGTGTGATTGTCTGCTAATGAAGGTTTGAGTGTTCGTTGTTGTAGTGGTAGCTTTCATAAAATTTTTTGTGTGTTATTTTTAAGAGTTTGGATATGTGGTCGTATTCTTTAAGTAAAGTAAGTAAGTAGAGTTGAACGTCTCTTCAAATGAGCTATGCCTTAAAAACTAGCGGGTTATGGACCTATGGAAAAAAAAGAGCAGCATAACGCTTAGGCATACCTGAACTAAACAACATTACCTTCTATAGCAACAGACATTGGAGAGCAGTTCTCGAACGCTACCTAAAAGGTAACAGTGATGCAGTTGCAAACTTGTTGGGGGAAAATTCTGACAAATATGTTCAAGTTTATGCTCCAATATCTGAACGACTATATGGCAGTGATAAAGAATGGGAACCAATAGAAATCTCAGAGCACGATTTAGATTATAGTGAGAAAATGAGTTGCTACGGAGCAGAAGGGTATCAAGAATATAACTATAACCGCACAACAGGACGACACTATCTACGCAAAGAAAAGACCAGTTACTAAGTCAACATGAATGAGTAGCTGTTTTAATAGAAAAACCATATTAGACAAGTGCTAAAATGTATGTAGCCTAGAAAAAAAGTATGGAAAAGGGTTCGTAGCCTAGCACGGATTAAGGTGTCGGCCTTCGAAGCCGGAGATCAAGGGTTCAAATCCCTTCGGACCCGTTTTCATATGCGTGAAAAAGTACCATAGTTTGACTTATTTTGCTAATTCTTTTCTTATAATCTGCTTAAGTTGATCTGCAAGTATCGATAATTGATGATTTTTATATTGTTCTTGTGTTTCAGTGATGTTG
>JAITMO010000019.1 GCA_031277345.1 Candidatus Bathycorpusculum soli | reverse complement strand
CGCGCTTCAATGAAAGTTCACTTTATGAGCTTTTGCTAAGTAGTTTTTGACATCGGTTTTTGAATTGCGTTCGACTTTCAACATATCGTACTCTTGTGCGTGCTAGTTCTCATAGTTCTCGTATTTGTTTGGTGGGGACGTAGCTTGGTCGTATTAGACTGCTTCTGTGAGGCAGGTAGGCAGGCAGACAGCCATTTGGAGTCTCTTTGGTCTATTTTTCGTCCAGATATGGCTTTTACTTGATGAGCATTAGCTAATACTAGTCAAAGTTTGCGTCTTCTAAGATCATGTAGAGTGTGGTCCAGTATGATCCTGTTGATTCCATTACTACATCTATGCAGTTGTTTTGTCGTAGCCAGTGTTTGAGAGTTTCCATGTCTGTTGTGCTGTTTTGGAAGGTTTGTGTTTGTTTATTGTTTGCATGGTCTAGTATGGTTGCGACTAATGTGTCGCGGTGGATGTCTATACCGCAAACTTTTTGTTCCATACTTTGCACCTTCTTTTTTATGGTGATTGGAAGGTGTTCTTTTGTGGTTTTTGTGCTTTTTCCTATGCGAGCTCGTGGCTCTGGTCTTCTGATTTGCTTGGGAGCACACACCATTGATTAACGGGGTTAAAAGCCTCAAAAAAACGTTTGGTGTTTCTTCCAACCACCATAATTAAAAGTAAGCAGGATAAAAAGACGTTTTCCATCACACTTCAATGAAAACGCGCTTTATGAGATTTGGTTTCAAGTATATTTTTGCAGAGGTTAAATAGTTTATTGCTTTGTGCAAGTGTCATAGTTGTAGGCGTATGAAACAATATATTTTGAATATATGTATAACTCTACTTGGTAAGCTTGAAAAACTTCACTATTACAGTAACGGGTCTACGCAATAGCAGCAAAATACTAGAGCCTGTTCACATTAAGATTGCGTCGTAGATTAGTGCCATTATGATTACTCCTGTGTAGATTATGTCGAGTTTGTCATATCGTGTGAATACCCTGCGAAAGCGCTTTATACGTAGAAAAAAACGTTCAACCTCATTGCGAAATTTATACAGTTCCTTATCGTACCTCCAAGGATGTTTACGATTCTTCTTAGGAGGAACTATCGCAATAAATTCTTGTTTTTTGGCAAATTCACGCATTTTATTGCTCTCATACGCTCTATCCATCAACAAAGGTACACCCTTGCCGTTAAGTGTTGCAAGCAACTTTTGACCCTCAGGCGCATCATGCGCGTTACCTGATGAAAGACTAAACGCTACAACAGTCTTAGCAGACAAAGTAACAACATGAGTTTTAGTTGTTAGTCCCCTTTGGAGCGTCCGATGCTTTGTTTGCCTCTTTTTTTAAAGCTCTAGATGCGTCTGGGTGTACTTTGATGTGTGTGCTGTCAAGACATGCACGTTTTAGCTCCATTGAAATTATACCCTCCTTTTGCAGGGCTTTAAAAATACGCTGTAAACACCCGTTTTTGCTCCATCTGTTAAAACGCATGTAAATAGTGTGCCAGTTTCCATACTCTTTAGGTAATGCTCGCCATTTACAACCATTTTCCAAAGCGTAAAAGATTGCACTTAGGAACACGTAATTATCAAGGTTGATTTTTTACGTTGTATGGGTAAATATTTTTCAATTTTAGCGAAAGACTCTTTTGAAAACACCATATCTAACTAATTATGCCTTCCTAGTAATAAATTTAATGTTAACAGGCTCTAGCCAAACTACTACACAATAACGCCTAAACACCGCCCGTCAGCTTACTACACCAACCAACACACCAAAACCTATTCAAACACCAAACCACCCACACCCACCAAAAAAAACACAACACCATAACAACAAAACACCAAATAACCAACCGCAATAAAATACACTCGATACATCAATTTTCTCAAAGAATACACAAAAAAACCTATACATAACTTTACGCAAAAAACTGATATAAAACAACTTGAGCAAGTTTACATCAGTTTACAGGAAATCTTATATCGATAAAAGTTCATGTTAATACTTGTGATTTAATTGGCTCAAAACAGACCACCATTATACATGGTAACTTGGCGATGTACAAGACGATGTGTAGGTAACTGTGTTTACTGTAGTTACGTACCTAAATTTGCCAAAGATGACGAAGTAAGTACTGAAACCGGCAAAAAAATTGTCGATGAAATGTACAACTTTGGTGCTAAATGGTTTGGTATCAGTGGAGGAGAACCACTAGTACGCGAAGACATTTTTGAAATTATTGAATACGCCAAAAAAACATATGGTATGGAAGTAAGTCTAATCACCAGTGGATTTGCGTTTGACGAAAAACGGTTAGACCTTCTAACAAAATACGAAGTTCACACTGCCGTAAGTATCGACGGCGACAAAGCCACAAATGACGTTGTTAGAGGCACAGGTAGCTATGATAAAGCCACACATGCAATGAAAAAACTTGGGGAAAAAGGTCTACTTGACTGTATTGTCACAACTATGAACAAATACAACATTAATGTCCTTGAACACACCTGTCAATTAGCATCAGAATATGGCGGCAAAATGGTTGTTTATCACAATCTTGTCCCAGTCGGAAGAGCAAGCGACAACATGATAGACTTGGCTCCAACACCTGAACAATACGAAACGGCACTTAACCAGCTCTACGATTATGAAGTAAAATATAATCGCAATAAGAAAAACAACAACTTCCGTGTCAATGTCTATTCACCATTCTATGCAAGAATTGTAAAACAAAGAAACCCAACAAAGTTCTGGGACTGGTTTACCAACGAATTCTTAGGCAAATGCACAATCGGTGGAGACTATATTGGCGTAACCGAAAACGGCGACTACAGACCATGTGGCTTCCATGAAGGATACCGGTTAGCTAACGTTAAAAACAAGAGCTTAAAAACAGCTTGGGAAGAACTACAAACAAACCCTTTGCATCTTAAACTAAGAGATAAAAGTCAAATTAAGGGCAAATGTGGAATTTGTGAGTATCGAGAAATCTGTGGTGGATGCAGGACACGTGCAGAATTTTACACAGGTGACTTATTTGAAACAGACCCAGCATGCGCATACATACCGCAGGTAATGCGCGAAAATACAGAACTCTTCCAAAAGAAGAAATAAACCTAACACATTCATCCTGCCGTTAACACGGCAAGATATTCTGCTAGGTTTTTTATAAAAAATATATCGAATAACATCTCAGGTACAAACTAAAAAAATAGCAACAACAGACAACCTTAAGTTCTCCCAATAGCATTTCTTAAACTGGGCAAACAGGTTAGAGGGGAAAGAATGCAAACAAACATTGGGATACTAGATTTTTGTTATAAGAACTCGTTTATTACTGTTGTTGCCAACCGTAACTTTGCTGAAATAAAGTTAGCTGGGTTAAATGTAGGACCATTTGATGAGGGTAATGAATATCAAGTTCATTATTGGATAGCTAAAGAACTGCAAGCCGCAGGCATTGTACACTTAAGAGAAGAAGAGGTTTTAGACGGTAGTAAACTTTACAAAGTACAATGGAAAGAGGGCATTCAAATTCCAGGCATGATTTCAGAATTGCCACAGGATTTTTATCCAAAACTACGCAGACTTTTAACCTTTGCTGAAGCAGAAGCCATTCAACCTGAAAAAATTCAAGAGTATCATAAAGTTAAAGCGTTATCAAAAGACATAATTAATTCACGTCTTAAAAAAATTATAGCGTTATCATCAACTTCTGGTCAAAGTGATCAAATACTAAAAAAATTAACTACAGAAGAAAGAAAACTCTATGAACAGTTGGGCGAGATAATTGCTACGTGGAAAAACCAAATTCTTCAAAAACAAGGAAAACAATAGGCGGAAAAACAAATGGCTAAAGACATTGGACAAGCTGATCCACAGGAACGGTTCTTGGAATTCTTCAAAATTTTCAAGACAGAGTCAGATAAAGGACAAAAAGAAAAGTACAGGGTAAAACTTAGTCAATTAGCCATTACAGGAAAAACTAGTATAACAATTAATTTTGATGAATTATACAGTTTTGATCAAGATTTAGCTGAGCAGTTACTCAACAAACCAGAAGAGTATTTAGAATATGCAAGTAAAGCGGCATATGAGCAATTAAGAATTGAAGAAGAAGAATACGCAGGTAAAATAGAAAAAATTGTTATCCGAGTTGCCAAACTCTTAGGCAAGGAAACTCTGCGTAAAATTGGTTCTAAAAACATGGGCAAACTTATTCTTGTTGAAGGAATAGTTGTCCGTGCTACACCTGTTCGCCCAATGGTTTTGCAAGCAGCATACAAATGTAAGCGTTGTGGAACAACGATGAAACTTGAACAAACAGGACAATTTCTTAAAGCCCCAGCAATATGCATGGGACCTGACTGTGGAAAAGAAGGCCCATTTGAATTTGTCCAAGAAGAATCTACATTTATAGACTCACAAGATCTAAGACTACAAGAAAAACCAGAAGACCTTCCACCAGGACAACTACCCAGAGTCTTAGCAATAAAGATAGTTGGTGATGAAATCGTTGACCAAGCACGTCCCGGTGATCACGTATCTATAGTAGGTATAGTTCGGGCTCACGCACCATCGCTAGTTGGTATGGGAAAACTCCGTACATTCATTCTACAGTTAGAAGCAAACTCTGTGGAACTTTTAGGCAAAGAACCTGAAACATCACCTCCTTCACCTGAAGAAGAAGCAAAAATAACAGAGCTTGCACGTGACCCACATGTACATAAAAAAATCATGAACAGCATTGCTCCATCCATCTTTGGAAATGAGCATCTAAAAGAAGCTGTCATGTATCTACTCTTCGGTGGAGTCTCAAGAAGTCTACCAGACATGACTGTAAGAGGCGAAATGAATGCTTTAATTATCGGTGATCCCGGTACCGCCAAATCACAAATGCTTCAATATGTCTCACGTATAGCCCCAAGAGGCCTATACACTTCAGGCAGAGGTACCACAGCAGCAGGTTTAACTGCAGCAGTTGTCCGTGAAAAAGGCGGCTCAATGTCACTTGAAGCAGGAGCACTAGTTATAGCAGATAAAGGTATAGCATGCATCGACGAAATGGACAAAATGCGACCCGAAGACCGTGTGGCCATACACGAAGCCATGGAACAACACACAGTCTCCGTAGCCAAAGGTGGTATCGTTGCAACACTTAATGCACGAACATCCGTACTAGCAGCAGCCAACCCAGCCCTTGGTAGATATGAGCCAAACCGCACAGTCGCCGAAAATATTTCTCTACCAGTAACTATACTCTCACGTTTTGACTTAATTTTCGTACTACGTGATGTGCCCAACAAAGAAACAGACAGCAAAATGTCAGAACACATACTAGAAATTCATAGACGAGGCGTAAGCCCCGTTGAAGCACAAGTCGACACAGAACTTTTACGTAAATATGTTAGCTATGCCAAAAGCGTATACCCAACATTAAGCACAGAAGCACTAAAAAGACTTAAAGAATTCTATTTAGCCATGCGAAACGCAAGCGAAACAGAAGGCTCCCCCGTAGCAATTACCACTCGACAACTTGAATCACTAGTCAGATGCGCCGAAGCCCGCGCCCGTGTAGCACTACGTAAAGAAGTAACATCCGAAGACGCAGAAGCAGCTATATCAATCATGAAAAAATCATTAGAAGAAGTCGGAATTGACCTATCCAACTTCAAAGTCGACATCGACATCATCATGACCGGCAAACCAAAAAGCATCAGAGACCGCTACCACATAGTCCTATCAGTTCTCATAGACATGGAAAAACAAACAGGTATAGTAGAAAGAGATGCATTTGTCACCGAACTAGAAACTAACCACAAAATCCCAAGAGGCGAAATCGAACGCATGATAAGCCAACTACTCCGAGAAGGCACAATATACGAACCACGCGAAGGATGTCTAAAGAAAACCTAACAAAAAAACAACGTACTATAAAAAGTACAAAACAGAATTCACAACACTAAACACGATCAAAACAAAGTCAATAATAGGCTTCAACAAAGAAATATCTGCTGAATCGATTAGTCATTCAAAAGACAAAGCGACCAAAAATAATTTGGTTGAGTGTGATATTAGGTGTGTTAAGGTGAAGCAGAAGGTGTTGGGTGGTTTTCGTTCGGTGTAGGGTGCGTGTAATTTTAGTAGAGTTGCATCTATTGTTGAGGCGGCTGTTAAGCAGAAAAAATCTGCTTATGCCACTATTGCAGACA
>JAITMO010000001.1 GCA_031277345.1 Candidatus Bathycorpusculum soli | reverse complement strand
TTTGGCAGATTCTCAATAACGTGGACACCAGATAAAGAAGGCGACTATACTCTCTATGCAGCATCAGATGACACAGAATCATACTATAGCAGTCAAGCAACATCATCAATAGCAGTATCATCAGCACCAGCAACACCAGCAGGATCTCCTCCATATGGTTGGTACATTGTAGGCGCAGCAATTGCAATCATCGTTGCAGTAGCTCTAGTTGGCCTCTTACTTTACAGGAAAATAAGTAAGTAACAACAAATAAATCCTTTTTTCTTTTTTTTAATAAACAATAAATATTGTTTTCTAAACTTAAAGTAATGCTAATTATACGTGGTTGTTTTTGACATTTTTTGTTTAAGCAGAAGCATAGTGTTGAAAATGTATAGCAAAGGTTTTGAGCAAAAACTGACTAGTAAACGCCCTTGCAAATTATAAAGTATAGTATATGGAGTTTTTGATGTATTTTCAACTAACCATTTTAAAATATCGTTATAACCTATGTTATTTGTTACAATTTTTATCATGAAATCATCTGCATTATACGGAATATCAAATTTATATCCATTGGTAAACAAATAAGAGTAAGCGCAGAGCAACGTCACTCTTTTATTTCCATCTACGAAAGGATGATAATTACTTATTGAATGTATGATAACAGATGCTTTGTGTAAAACATGTGGATATATTTCTTGATTCCCGAATCCATAATAAGGTTTATTGATACAGACGCTTAACATGGAATAATTAATATCGTTAAAGTTAGGGTAACCTGATCTTACCGGATTAGTTGAGTGCTTATAAAAACTGATTAGATTTATGTATATTTCTTTAATTTGCTTCTCAGTTATGGGAAATTCGTATCGAGGTAATAGGGAGTTATCAAGTTTCTTGCTCTATGACAGGTTGTCAAATACCTTGCGGTTATTTTGGATTACTTGATGTATTGTTGTATTGCAGTATACTGCCTATGTTTCGCGGATCCCCTGTTTTTATCTGTTTTTGCGTATGTGCCATAATTACATTCCCGCTGCAATATCATATTATAGTTTATGTTTAAATTATTTACTCCAATAAAATCGTTTTCATCTATCTTCAACGACATTACTTTTCTCTAATTTTTCGCGGTAGCATCGCAAATAAAATCAGTTCTATTTTTGTATGGTGATGTCGCAAACTAAATGAACTTGTAACCTGTCTGTAAAAAACATACAATATAATAGTTATCAAAAAAGAATGTTGATAATTATTATGGTGACAAAAATCGTAACAATAAACATTGCCGTTTATACATGTTTATATGCCATTACCCGAAATTCTCGAAATTTACCTGCATAACTTGATGTATTAGCTAAAATTTAAGGACATTTTACAATTTTAAGGACATAATACAGCTTTCCAAAAATTTTACAACCCAATTACATGGTAGATAATACCTACTGTATACTGCGACAAGTTATTTATCAATTATAGACCAAATACCCAACCGGACGCACCTTTGCCTTATTTTCCCATCCACAGCAGGTAAAAAAACGGGAATTACAGATAACACATAACAAATTACGTGAACTAAATACATACCATTGTAAAAATCATAAAATTCCATGTTATACATAATAATTTTGGTGCAGAACTCACTATTCTGCTATACTTCTTCTGCAGTTAGTATTTTTATTCTAAAACTCATTAAGTCATGTCTGTATAGATGAGGATGTCTAAGCAAACTGATGACAGGTTAAATTCAGTTCTATAGTCCGCTATAGTTTATTGTAAACTTGCACGCATGTTATGAGTTGTGTTGTATTGTTCATAGTCTTTGCATTTGAAGATGCGGAGTTGTCTTTGTGGTTCTATGCGACATCTTTTTCTGGCATTTCTTCGTTTTATTATGGGTGCGATTTGAAAGAAGGGACATTTTGAGCATATGGTGCTTATGTTGAGCTCCTCCAGCATTTTTTACATAAAGTAATTGAATGCAATATATACGTATCAAATATAAATTTTATGTTGTTTAACACCAATTCAACCAGAAAAAACACGCAAACACACGCTTTTTACAACACTATAGCCTACACAACAAGTGCCTATCCTTCTTTGTCTGCCTAAGCAAAACACTACCAGACAAATAATTTCCCATTCTTATCAACTAAATCATCTTTATCCTCAAAACACCAACTCATCAATAACACCTGTAAACTACCAACACCAAAAATTATTGAGAACAAAATCTAAACAGATAAACATGGAATAAAATTAAATAAAAATGAAAAAAATAACAACAGCAAAGTGTTAACTTATTATTGTCCCAACGTTTTTGCCGTTAGCTGCTAGTAAGAGATTTTCTGGTTTAAAACCATTGAAAACAACTGCTTTTACATGATTACGCTTTAAAATATCAATAGCCATAGCGTCAATTACCTGGTGAATTCCCACTTTATGTTCACTACATTCAAGTACTTGTGATAAATCATTAAAGGTCATTTGATCTATTTTTACGGCATCTGAAAATTTACGAGGATCTTTAGTGTAGACACCCTCTTGATCTGTTCCTTTCACTAATAGTTCTGCACCCAAACGTTCAGCCACTAACGCACCTACGGTATCTGTAGTATGTCCAGGTTTTAGGCCACCCATTACAACAATTTTTCCTTGTGAGAAGCACTCTGCTGCTTCGTCAAGTGTAGTAGCAACTTTACTCCAGCCAAATTTACCGAGTTTTTCTGTAAATAGCTGAGCGTAAAGTCGAGAGACTGATATGGCAATGCGGTCTTGGGCATCTGATTCGAGGTTGAGGTTTTTAGCTATGTTTATGAATTCTCGCGCGAGTGTTCCTCCACCTAAAATGACAGCGATTTGGTGTCCTTGTAGGTGTATTTCTTGCACAAGTTTGACGTATTTGCTCATTATGTCAATGTTTATAGGTGATGCTACGACTGAGCCTCCGATTCGGACAACTATACGGGTCATGGGGTCACGCTGTTTTTAGTAATGGTATATTTCTTGATTAAAACCGTTACTGTTGATTGGTAACATTATTATCTCAAATCGTAGAGGTTTGTGTAGGGTAGATATTGTGAGTCAGAAAGTGATAGAGTTTGAGCCTTTGGCACCTTTTGATTTGGAGTTGAGTTGTCTTGTTTTTGCTGATGGTGATAAGCGTGTTAGATGTTTTCAGGAGGGGGGTTTTTCACAGGTTGTATGTACGGATGAGGGTCTTGTGTTGATTCGGGTTGTGTCGGTTGGTTGTGTTGATAAGCCACGGTTAAGGGTTGAGTTGTGTGGTGAGGGTTTTCTTTCTGAGCGGTGTGTTGATCAGGCTGTGGGGGTGGTTAAACGCGTTTTTAGTTTGGATTTGTCTTTGTTGTCTTTTTATGATTTTGTGTATGAGGATAGAGTGATGTCGCAGGTGGTACAGCGGTTGTGTGGTTTCAAGTTTCCTGTTACGCCTTTGGTTTTTGAGGCTATTGTGGATGCTATTGTTGAACAACAGATTTCTATAAAGGTAGCTCGTAGTGTTGAGGACAAGTTGGCGGTTTTGTTTGGTGAGAGTATTTCTGTTGGCGGAGAGTTGTTTTTTGCGTTTCCGACAGCTAAGGCTCTTGTAGATGCTGGGGCGGAGGCTGTTAAGCGTGCAGGTTTAAGTGGTCGTAAAGCGGAGTATATTTGTGGTTTAGCAGAACTTGTTGTTAGAGGGGTTTTGGATTTTGATAAAATGATGAAACATGGGTTAGATGAAATTATTTTAGAGTTAGATAAAATTAGAGGTGTTGGAGTTTGGACAGCTGAGTTATCGGTGCTTAGGGGGTTTGGCAGGTTTGATGTTTTTCCAGCAGATGATTTTGGGTTGCGACGAGTGATTTCTAGATATTATTGTGGTGGTAGAGTAATTGATGCAATTGAGGCGCGTTTGGTTGCGGAGCGTTGGGGTCGTTGGAAAGGTTTAGCAGCATTCTATTTGATTGCCGCTGAAGCACTAAATTTAGAATTCTAACTATTTTTCCTTCAACTAATCGTTAAAGTAATCACTATGTAATATATACCCAAAGTTACATAGAAATTGAACTCTTTTTTTTGGATATTATTTATAGTGAATTGTGGCAGGTTGTATGTTTGTTTTTCTTGGGCATTCATTGATATTTTAATGTGGCATAAGGTAAACGGGTCTAAAATATGACTTAAATTTTTTGTTTTATCGGATTAGGCGTTTTTTCATTAGGTTTATGCTAAGTATGAAGAATATTATGGTAATTATGGTTATCCATATTATGCTTATGGGAATTAGGGTTTTTGTTGTTAGGCCTAGTAGGGTTTCGGTTGCTCCTGTTAGTGCGCCACGAGTGAGGTTTACTATTTGGGCCAGGGGAAGTGTTGTTAGGGCTAGTCCTTGTGCTGGGTTTGGTAGAGTGTTCATGGGAAAGAAGGTACCGCTTAGAAAGAGCATAGGTGTGATGAATAGAAATATTGGGTAGTTGAAAAAGTCTATGTTTGGTGATATGGCGGTAAAGCACATAGCTATGCTTGAAAGCATTAAGCCGCTAAAAAAGGCGATTATAGGCATTAGTATGAATAATGGTGTTGTTATTATGGGGTTGGCTGTTAGAAGACCTGATATGCCGATGACTGTGAGAACTATGGTACTATTTATAGCACCTCGAGTGGCACCCCATAGAATTTCACCTGCTACTACTTCGTCTATACTAATTGGTGTGGCTACTAGGGCATCAAAAGTTTTTTGGTAATACATGCGTACAAAGGAGCCATAGGTGCACTCGAAAAATGCGCCATTCATTACAGATATGGCAACTAAAGCAGGGGCGATAAAGTTGATGTAGGGTAAACCGTTGACTTCGGGTATAAAACCGCCTAAACCAAATCCAAAAGCAAAAAGGTATATTATGGGTTCAAGCATGGATGGTAAAAAGTTTACACCTATTGTTTTGGTAAATACGTCAGCGTTTCGGCGCCAGACTTTCCAAACGTTAGAAGATATTTTTGGTATACTAAATTTTGCAGGCGATTTACGCAGATTTACTTCAGTCATTTGTTCTAAGTGCCCTGCCTGTTAATTTTAAGAAGACATCTTCAAGATTTGCTTTACGTAACGTGACATTTTGTATTTTGTGTTCGTGTAAAAAACCATCAAATACACTATATGGTTTAGAGGTAAAAACCTGCATACGCTCACCTATCACTTCTATACGAGCATCAGAAAAAGTCTGTTTAAGCATAGGAAGTAGAGTAGAATCGTAATCAAGTTCAAGTACGTTTTCACCTATGTGTTTTTTTATTAACTCTTTAGGTGGTCCATCTTCAATTATTTTACCATGGTCAACAATTATAATGCGATCACAAAGAATTTCAGCCTCATCCATATAATGAGTAGTTAAAATAATAGTTACATGCAACTTTTTAAGTTGCCGCACTGCATCCCAAACTAGATGGCGCGCCTGAGGATCAAGCCCTGTAGTAGGCTCATCTAAAAGCAAAACTTTAGGTTTATGCAAAAGAGCACGAGCAAAAATAAGACGACGCTTCATACCAGTAGATAAAGCTTCAATAGGCATATCTCGTTTTTCTTGAAGTTGAAAAAAATCAAGCTGCTCATTTGCCCGCTTCAAAGCTTCCTCCTTAGAAATATCAAAATAACGCGCATAAACAACAAGATTTTTTACAACAGAAAAATCAAGATCCAAATTATCCTCCTGCGGCGCAACACCCACAACCTGTTTAATCTCACGACACCTATCATGAACACTTAAACCAGCAATAATTAAATCACCAGAAGTAGGCGGTAAAAAGCAATACATCATACGCACAGTAGTAGTCTTACCTGCTCCATTAGGACCAAGAAACCCCACACACTCGCCACTATAAATTTCAAAATCAATCCCATCAACAGCTACAAAGTCATCATACTTTTTAGTCAACTTTACAGCTTTTATCAAGACATCACGAGATTCGTTGGAGAAAATAACCCACTCCACAAACATCTATACAAAACAATCATTAAAACTAATCTCCAACAAACCATAAAAACTATTTAAAACCAGCAAGCGTCTCCTCTAATTTGTCTAAACTATTAATTATAATATCGCAATGAAATTTAATCCAAGGACTAAGTTGCTCCATATCGGAAACAACAATAACAGTTTTTCCTCTACGTTTAGCATAAAATAGCTCCATACAAGCACCTGCACTCAGTTTAGGCAAATACACAACCATCAAATCACATTTATCTGCATCAGCCAAATCACGCTCAACAAAAGCATACTTCCCACAATCACCACTACTACACCCATCCAATTCTTTACCGCTATAAAGATATTTTTCACGTTTCCACGGATCAATAACAGCAAACCCAAGCTTTTCACTAACACTTGTAATAAAGTTTCGATAATAATCTTGATTATTTTCCATACCAAGAATCGGACCAGAAATGAACACTTGCTTTTCCATCATAACCTAAACTATAAAATTGACATGTTTAATTTACGTTACTAAACAGATTTAGACATACCATCCTCAAAAAACAACGTACATAAAACCAGATGTAGACATTTCAAACCAAAAAACACTACCAACACAACCAACCAGAATATAACAACACATACAAACAATGCTCTTTAGCGTTTTAAGGTTGGTTTCTGTATTAATGCTACTTTTGATGTTTATTGCTGGTTTTTAGGGTTTTTTTCAGAAATCTTTAAGACGTTTATTTTGCTGCATTAAAACAGTGAAATTTATGGATGATTCAATTAAGAAACGTGTTCAAACAGCACTAGATGATATTAGACCTCAAATTCAAGGTGATGGTGGAGATGTAGAGTTAGTTGCTATAGAGGGTGATGTTGTAAAAGTTCGGTTAGTGGGTCATTGCGCAGGTTGTCCAATGGCACAAATGACACTTAAAAATGGTATAGAAGCACATGTTAAAGCATGTGTACCTGAAATCCAAAGAGTAGACTCCGTCTAAACAGAGCAAAATAACCACTTTTTATGGTTTAAACCTTTAATTTTTATTGTTTTCTATTTTTTGGTTATTTCTTATGATTATTTCTTTTTCAGTTTTCGTTTATTGCCAAACACATATCAATTTTTTGTAATTTATTAAAGAAAAAATAAGAGTTGTTTAAAGGTAGTGTGCCGATATAGAATAGATTTTTTACAGAGCAGGTGTTTTGCGTGTTGTACATGATTTTAAGCGCTGTTTTTCCCTGAAAACTTTGACGAACCTGCCAATCAACTATGGAGGCAACACGGATTTAATCCTACACAAAATTATCTACTAAAGTGGCACACTGTCCTTTTATTGTAAGGTTAATCGTGTGGTTTTGAAGAATACAGATGTGTATGTGTCTTGTGTTGATTATTTGGGTGGAAAGTTGGTTGTTGTGTATAATCCTTTTATTGAGGTTTTGGGTCGTAGGCGGCTTTATGATGCTGGTGGTGGAGAGGTTGGTGTAGAGTTTTTTTGGGTTTTTCTTTGATTTTTCATAATACTGGTTGGGATGCTGGCAGGGTTGTTAGGCATTATTTTGGTAAGGATGTGGTTGAGCGTTCTTTTAAGATGTTGAAGGGTGTTTTGGGTTTACGTTCTGTGCGTGTGTGGCTTAGGTCGCATGTTTTGGCTCATGTAAAGGTTTGTTATGTTGCTTATGCGGTTTTGGTGTTGCTTGGGTTTAGGGTTTCTGTGTTGGGTTTTTCTGTTGTTAAAGTTTTGGATATTTTGCGGTCGA